>NZ_LYRQ01000004.1:0-117798 GCF_001661605.1 Pseudoalteromonas sp. MQS005
ATTTGCTATGTGAAAGTAGGACATTACCAGGCTCCAAATAAGAGAAACCCGTTACAGCGATGTGACGGGTTTTTTGGTGTTTGGGATTTAATAAAAAAACCAAGACCCCATGCCGAACTCAGTAGTGGCCGCTCTCGTACATCCTATGCTCCATGGCATTCGTATTTCTATACATCAAACAAAACAGCTCGAAGGCGAGCCCCGCACAAGGCCGCCCCGACACAATAATATTATCCCATTTGCTATGTGGCTCTCTAGCGCTTTGGGCACTACGACATTCTACTGCGTTGTCGCTACGAAGTAGCGCACCGACTCCAAATACAAGCAAGCCCGACTCAAAAGAGCCGGGCTTTTTTACGTCTGCAGAAAAGTGAAAATACGGGTTCGAGGTATAAGGGTAAATGTGAGCCTAAGGCTTAACGATGATCCTTAGCACTTTCTTATTTCACGTGCTGGATTGCCGGCAACCACGGTATTTGATGCAATGCTCTTAGTTACCACTGAACCCGCACCAACAACAGTGTTATCACCAATGGTAACACCAGCTAACACAATAACTCCCGCGCCAATCCACACGTTATTGCCAATGATTATCGGTGCTGCAAAGTTTTCTTTATTGAGCCGCTCTATGGGGTTCACAGCATGCGAAACTGCTAATAGCTGAACATTGGGGCCAATTAAGCAGTCACTACCAATCGTAATCACACCTTCATTAATTGGTGCATCTAATACAGTGCAGTTAATGTTTATAAAAGTACGATCACCAATTTGTATTTGACTACCATAGTCACAATGAAAGCCCGCTTCAATAATTACTCCATCACCACAGTGTGAGCATAATTCTTTTATTCGCTTTAAATTACCTTTACTGGGGCTTTTATTAAATAAGCGGCAAATTTCGTGCACAGTTTTACGCTGCGCTAGATTCTCTTTACTAATACTATTAAATGACTGCATATCAATTTTGTTTAACTTAAATAATGGTGCCTAGCTTAACCTACTTTAAGCATGATGATAATTTGAATAAAACTGCTTTATTTTTATGCATTCACTTGCCATTTATTATGTTTCGTTTAAAATCCTCTAACTTTCGAAACGAAACTTAATGGCAGTTACTTAATGACCAAACGAAACACCCAGCAACGCCGTCATCTGATCCTTAGCCAAGTAAATGAGCTTGGTGAAGTGGCCGTTGAGACTCTTGCTGAACAGTTTCAAACATCAGAAGTAACCATTCGAAAAGACTTAACCGCGCTTGAGAAAAGTGGCTTGTTGCTGCGCCGTTATGGTGGAGCTATTGCGCTACCAAAAGAGATAGTAAGCGATGAGATCGATTCTAAGCGCAAAGTAGCAATTGCTAAGGCAGCAGCGGCGCTTATAAAAGATCATAACCGCATTATTATTGACAGCGGCCGGACTACTGCAGCGATGATCCCTGAGTTGGCTACCAAGCAGGGGTTAGTTGTTATGACTAACGCAATTAAAGTGGCAACACGTTTATTAGCACTTGAAAACGAGCCAACCCTTTTGATGACAGGTGGCACGTGGGATCCGCATTCAGAATCGTTTCAAGGGCAAGTAGCCGAAAATGTACTATGCTCATATGATTTTGATCAGCTGTTCATTGGTGCCGATGGCATTGATGTAGCGCGAGGAACAACCACGTTTAATGAACTTGTTGGGCTAAGCCAAGTGATGGCTAAAGCGGCGCGCGAAGTTATTGTGCTGGTTGAGTCAGAAAAGATTGGCCGAAAAATACCAAATTTAGAATTACCGTGGCAAACAGTTACCACATTAATAACGGACAGTGGCTTAGCGCATGATAAACGCGCGGCGATTGAGGCATGTGGTGTAAAACTAATTTGCGCAGAGATTATGGAATAGCAACTACATCGTGAGTTGCTAGAATTAAAAAATTAATGGAGACACTATGTGTGGAATCGTTGGGGCTGTTGCAGAACGTCCAGTAAATAAAATCTTAGTTGAAGGCCTTAAGCGTCTTGAGTACCGTGGTTATGACTCAGCAGGTGTAGCTTTACTTGAAGGCAATACTCTTAATACAGTTAAAGCAGTAGGTAAGGTTGTAAACTTAGAGTCAGCACTTGAACAAGCTGGTGTTAGCGGTCACACAGGTATTGCACACACTCGTTGGGCAACTCATGGCGGTGTAACTGAAGCCAATGCTCACCCACATGTTTCAAGCAATCAATTAGCGCTTGTACATAATGGTATCATTGAAAACCACGCAAGCTTGCGTGCAGCACTTAAAGGTGACGGTTACGAGTTTTTATCAGACACCGACACTGAAGTCATGGTGCATTTAATTCATCAGTTACGTCAGCAGCACACGACTTTATTAGCGTCAGTTCAAGCAGCTGTTAAACAGTTTGAAGGCGCATTTGGTACCGTTGTGTTTGATAAAGCGAATGATAACGAAATTATTGTAGCGCGCTCAGGCAGCCCGTTAGTTATTGGTTTAGGCCTTGGTGAAAACTTTATTGCCTCTGATCAGCTTGCATTATTACCGGTGACTCGCAGCTTTATTTTCTTAGAAGAAGGTGACGTAGCGCGCATTACGCGCGACACCGTAGAAATTTTTGATGCCGATGGTAACGCGGTTGAGCGTGAAGTTGTTGAATCAAACATCACACAAGATGCATCAGGCAAAGGTGATTACCGTCACTACATGCTTAAGGAAATTTATGAACAGCCACTTGCAGTACGTAACACCCTTGAAGGACGTTTAAACGACGACCGCGTAGCGATTGATGCCTTTGGCGACAGTGCACAGCAAATATTTAAAGACGTAAAACACGTACAAATTATTGCCTGTGGAACGTCATACCACTCAGGTATGGTTGCTCGTTACTGGCTTGAGCAATTTGCAGGTGTTAGCTGTAACGTAGAAATTGCCTCTGAGTTCCGTTACCGTCAATCGTTTGTACACGAAAATAGTCTGCTAGTAACGATTTCACAGTCAGGTGAAACGGCTGATACTTTAGCTGCACTGCGTTTAGCTAAAGAGCAAGGCTATATGGGGTCAATGACTATTTGTAACGTACCAGGCTCATCGCTTGTACGAGAATCAGACCTTGCCTTTATGACCAAAGCTGGTGCTGAAATTGGTGTAGCCTCTACTAAAGCATTTACTACGCAGCTTGTTGGTTTGTTAATGCTTACTGCGTCTATTGCGCAAGAAAAAGGCTTAGATCAAAGCACGATTGTTAACGCTATTAAACTGCTACCAGCTAAATTAGAGGAAACGCTATTGTTGGCTGATGGTATTGCAGACCTTGCAGAAGAGTTTGCTGATAAACACCACTCACTGTTTTTAGGTCGCGGGTCGCAATACCCAATCGCGATGGAAGGCGCACTTAAGCTTAAAGAGATTTCATACATTCACGCTGAAGCATACGCAGCAGGTGAGCTTAAACACGGCCCATTAGCACTCATTGATGCCGACATGCCAATTATTGTTGTAGCACCAAACAACGAATTGCTTGAAAAGCTTAAATCAAACGTAGAAGAAGTACGTGCACGTGGTGGCATCATCTATGTATTCGCTGATAAAGATTCACACTTTGAGTCAGACGACACCATGCGTGTGATCAACGTAAACCACGTAGATGACGTAATTGCCCCTGTTGTATATACAATTCCACTACAGTTACTATCGTACTATGTAGCGGTCATTAAAGGCACTGACGTTGACCAACCACGTAACTTAGCAAAATCGGTTACAGTTGAGTAAAATCAACAGGTTATAGGTTTTGATTAATGTTAAAAAAGCGCTTAAGGCGCTTTTTTTGTGCCTGAAACTCTGTTAGCTTAAGTAACTTATTATCTTATTCTCTAAGGGATTAGTCATGCGCTTATTAACCGTTATTTGTTTTGTTAGCTTTTTTGCTTTTAGTTCACAAAGTGCCTTTGCACAATCTGACACTAAACAGCAAAGTACAGATTACTCTGTGCACACGCACACTATTAAATCGGCTGTTTTAAACGAAGAACGCACAGTTGTCGTGCAATTGCCTAAAAGCTATCAATCTGAGCCAAATAAGGTATATCCAGTTATTTATCGCTTAGATGGAGCGGGTAATATACCGCTTGCTAGTGCTGTCATTGAGCGCTTGCAAAATGCTAATCGTGCGCCTGAGGTAATTATTGTCGCTATTGAAAACACTAATCGACTTAGAGATATGTATCCTACAGTGAATGAGGAGCCACAAGGTCCTGTCGGTGAAGGGGGCGGCTCCGCAAAATTTTTAGCGTTCTTTGAACAAGAGCTCATTCCTTTAGTTAATAAAAACTATCGCACGCATGACTATAAGGTTATTGCTGGCGCATCTGCTGGTGGTGTATTTGCGTTGTATGCTTTGCAGGCAAAGCCCGAACTATTTCAAGCGCATATTGCATATAGCCCTGCGGTTTGGTGGAACTATGGCGCAATGGTAAAAAGTACAAAATCGTTTATAGCTAAAACGAAAGGCCTGAATAACTACGTTTATACTAATATCGGCGAAGAAGCCGGCATAATGCGTGAAAGGTACGATGAATTACAGCAATCACTGCAATCGTCTGAAGTACGGGGCTTACGCTTTTTTAATGATGCGTTTGATGGCATCTCGCATGGTTTAACTTCTGCTGCAGGGGCATTTAATGCCTTTTACAACCTGTTTTTACCTAAACATATGCCCATAAGTGCTTTAACTGACGATGTTGCCTCTATTGATGCTTATTACCAAAATTTATCTCAACAATGGGGCGATCAGGTATCTCCACCAGATCGCGCTGTTAGATTACTTGGTTACAACCTAACGGACAGCAAGCAGTTTAACCGCGCTATAGAGGTGTTTAAATACAATATAAAAAACCACCCAAAATCAGTTAGTGCGATCTCTGCTTTATCTTATGGCTATGAGATGCAAGGTAATATTAGTCAAGCGCTGGCTCATATGGAATCTGCTTTAGCCATTGCAGATGACTCATACCCTTATATAAATTACTTAAAAGAAACAAAAGCTAGGTTACAGGTAGAGCTAGATAAGCGTAACTAGGGTTTTTAGTTACTGTTAAATAAAAATGACGCGCAAGCGTCTTTTTATTACCTGTAGCTAAATATTATTTAAATCACTAACCTCTACTTAATAGTTGCTAAATACGCTAAAATTACAGGCTATTTTTAGCAATGAGCCCGCACCTTTTATGACCTCAGCCGCAAATCCTAGTAATTTCAACGAACTTGGCCTTATTCCAGAGCTAATTGCTCGTTTGTCTGATCTTGAATACTCGCAACCTACGCCGATTCAGGCAAAAGCAATTCCAAGTATCTTGGCGGGGAGTGACTTAATTGCGGGGGCAAATACCGGCTCAGGTAAAACAGCAACCTTTGCTTTGCCTATGCTACAAACGCTATTTTTAGCAAAAGGCGCGAATAAAACGCCGAGCAAAGGTAACTTTGTTTCAGGGCTAATTTTAGTGCCTACTCGTGAGCTGGCAACGCAGGTGGCTGATAGTGTTAAATCATACTCTGCAAACTTTAATGGCGCGATTAAAACGGTAGCGGTGTTTGGCGGTGTATCGGTTAATACCCAAATGCAGGCACTACGTGGCGGTGCCGATATTATCGTGGCAACCCCTGGACGTTTGCTTGATTTGATCTCAAGTAATGCCATTAAGCTGGATAAAGTTTCAACCTTAGTGCTTGACGAAGCTGACCGCATGTTAAGCCTTGGCTTTACTGAAGAGCTTGCTGAGCTATTGGCATTAATGCCGGCTAAAAAGCAAACCATGTTGTTTTCAGCGACTTTCCCAGAGCAAGTAACGCTTTTAACGCAAGAGCTGTTAAATAATCCGGTTGAAATACAAGTTCAAAGTAAAGACGAAAGCACCTTAGTACAGCGCGTATTTACAGTTAATAAAGGCGAAAAAACCACGGTTTTAGCGCATTTAATTAAGCAGCACAAATGGCGCCAAGCGCTGATATTTGTCAACGCTAAAAAAGATTGTGAGCACTTAGCCAGCAAGCTTGAAAAGCGCGGCGTGAATGCGCAAGTGTTCCATGGTGATAAAGGCCAAAGCGAGCGTTCTCGGGTAATAGAAAAGTTTAAAGCGGGCGAAATAGAAGTACTAATTGCCACCGACATTGCAGCCCGTGGTTTAGATATTGAAAAGCTACCAGTAGTAATTAACTTTAACTTACCACGCAGCCCCGCTGATTACATGCACCGTATTGGCCGAAGCGGCCGTGCCGGCGAAGTCGGTTTAGCGTTATCGTTAATTGATTATGAAGACTTCCATCACTTTAGAATTATTGAAAAGAAAAACAAACTACGTTTAGAGCGCGAAGAGGTTACAGGCTTTGCAGTAAATCAAGCCAACCTTGATGCCGCACAAGCACTTAAAAATGATAAGCCAATGGCAAAGCCTGAAGGCACAGGTAAGAAAAAGAAGAAAAACAAATCCAACCAAGAAGATGACGTATGGAGCGGCTGGAGAAAAAGATAAGCCTTAATACATATAAGTCATTAAACTCGAATTATTAAAAACCCTGCAAATTTGCAGGGTTTTTTATTGGTATTAGCTTGTTTAGCTATGCAGCAAATTAAAACTTAGAAGGTGCTGGTGGTATCACTAAGGGTTGTTTAGGATTTTCTTTAAGCTCCTTTAATAACTCTTGTACAGCACGCTCTATTGATGGGTCTTGGCCTTTATAAATAAGCTCAGGACGATCGATTACTTTAATATCTGGTGCAACACCTTCGTTTTCTATGATCCAGTTACCTTTTGTATCTAAAATACGGAATGTAGCAGCAATTACTTGCCCGCCGTCTACAAGGCTTGGGTTACCAGAAATACCAATTAAACCACCCCATGTACGGGTACCAATTAGCTTACCTAGACCAGCTTGGCGGAAGTAGTAAGGAATTGCGTCACCACCAGAACTTGAATAGCCATTTATTAGCATGGCTTTAGGACCATTGTGTGCAAACTGCGGTGTTTTAGTTGGTTCTACACCACGGCGTTTCCAATAGTTAAGCGGTTTACGCGCAAGCCAGGTGATCATATGCTCAGGAATAAAACCGCCGCCATTGTAACGGTCATCAATAATCATGGCGTCTTTGGTTGTTTGCGGCATGTAGTTTTTAAACATGGCGCGGTTACCCTCATAGGCTGTATTTGGCAGGTGCACATAGCCAATACGCCCACTTGATAGCTTATCAACGTAGGCTGCACGCGAATTAACCCAGTTTAAATAACGTAGGCCTTGCTCACTTGCTATCGGTTTTACAGTTATTTGCCATGCGCCTTTGCTACGCGGCTTGTTGTTTAGCACTAGCTCTACTTGCTCGCCTTGGGTGTTTTCAAGGAGTTCGTAAAAGTTAGCAACGTCTTTTACTGAGCGGCCATTTACCGTAATAATGTAATCGCCGTTATGTGCTTTTACACCTGTGGTGCCAAGCGGTGAACGGAAATCGTCATGCCAGTTTTCACCTTTAAAGATTTGTTCTATTTTTACATAACCAGATGGGTCGCTTGCAAGCTTAGCGCCTAATAAACCATGGTTTTTACGCTCTGCTTTAGGCATATCACCCGACTGCACATAAATATGGCCAGAGTTAATTTCACCGGCAATTTCGCTAAGAACATAATCAAGGTCGCTACGATGGCTAATGGCATCAGCCATAGGTTGGTATTTAGCTAAAATAGCATCCCAATCTTGTCCGTGATGGTTTTCGTCGTAGAACCAATCGCGCAGTGTGCGCCAACCTTCTACATACATTTGTTGCCACTCTGCTTGCGGATTAATTTTAAGCGTCATTTTGCTTAAATCGAGCTTATTTGCGTCTAAATCTTGTTTTGGCTTAGGTTCAATTAAGCTGTAACCGCCATCTGTATGTACAAGTAGGTGTTCGCTATTGCTTGAAATGGTGTAATTACTAACGCCTTTGGCGACTATTTCTAGCTCACTGTTGTGATCGGTGCCTATTAGCTGTAAACCGCCATTAGCAAGAGTCAGTACGCCGTCTTTTACTGCGGTTAAGCCACGGTAATCGCCCGCAGGGGCATTAAGTGCGGTAACACGTTGCATAAAGTCATTGCTTTGCAGTGCATTTTTAACTTTTTTGTCGTCTTCTTTTTCATCTTCTTTATCTTGGACAATCGTGGCTTCGTCACTTTGTAAGGCAATAAGCGGTTTAACACTATCGTTTACTGCAGCTGCATAAATACGAGTTGCACGATTAAACATGTAATCAAACTCGTAGCTACTAAATGCCAGGTTAAAGTCGCGCTCTGAGCTAAAGTAAAGATATTGACCATCAGGCGAAAAAGTAGGGTTTTGCTCATTACTCATTTCGTCTGTTAAGCGCGTTACCTTTTTCTTTTTAAGGTTGTAGTGCCATAGCGAGGTATAACGGTTTTCATTATTTTTAACAAATACAATGTCTTGGCTGTTAGGCGACCAAGTATATTGAGTAATGCCGTCTTCGTCGTAAATACCGGTATCAATTTTGTGTTGCTTGCCCGATTTTGCATCTAACCACCAAAGTGTGTTGTTTTTATCTGAAAACAACAATTTAGAGCTATCTGGTGACCAAATAGGCGTAAAGCGCCAAATAGTGCCATTGCTAGTGAGTTGCTTAATAGCATTATTTTTACTGCGATCTTTTAAGTAAATTTCGTACTCGCCGCTTTCATCGCTCATGTAGGCTATGTAGCGCCCATTTGGTGACCAGCTTGCATCTATTTCGCGGCTTTTTTCTGTGTAAGATAAGTTGCGTGTAGGCCCTTGTTTAATTGGTACACTAAACAACTCACCACGGGCAGTAAATACAGCACGTTTACCATCGTGAGAGAGCGACATAGAATCAATAAAATCGCTAACATTTTTGCTATACGGCATTGCGTATTGGCGCACGCCAGCAATGTTAATGCTTAGCTTAGCGCTTTTTTGTGTTTTTGCGTCAAAGCGATATAAATAACCGCCGTTTTCATAAACAATCGCATTTGGGCCAGCTGAAGGCCAAAGTACGTCAAAGTTTTTATAGTTGGTAAGTTTTTTTGGTTCGCTGCCTTTGCGGTACTGGTAAAGGTTTAGCGTGTAATCACGGTCAGACACAAAGTAAATATTGTCACCAACCCAAGTTGGTTGCTGGTCGGTTGCACGGTTTGTAGTTAGTTGTTCTGAGGTGTTTTTTTCTAAATCATAAATCCATACATCTTGCGCACGACCACCACGAGTACGTTTCCACGTACGAAACTCTCGGTCAATTGGCGTATAAACATACTTGCTGCCATCTGGAGATAGCATGCCGCCACCAGTTTCTGGAATCGCTAATGGCTGTTCAAGTCCGCCATCTGCAGGAACCATGTAAGGGCGGCCCATACGTTTTCCCCATGGTGTGCGGTTAGCTCTAAATACCACATTTTTACCATCGGCGGTCCAATCTAAAACGCGGTAATCAAAACCTCCACGCGGTGGCATTGGGCCAACGTCATTATAATAAGTAAGTTGCTTTAGGTTTGAACCGTCACTGTTGATCACATAAATTTGTCGGCTACCGTTATACTCGGCTGAAAATGCAATGCGCTTACCGTCAGGGGAAAACTTAGGAAATGTTTCAAAGCCAATATGGTCGGTTAAGCGTTTGCTTTCGCCTGTTTGCGTATTCGCAATATAAATATCGCCACTGTAGACAAAGGTAACGGTTTGGTTATGGATATCTGGAAAGCGGAGTAAACGAGTGTCTTTAGTCTCATAGGCCGATACACCCGGCGCGATTGCTGCAGCCAAGGCAAGAGCCAATGTTGTTAGTTTTTTCATGGAATTACATCCTATATTAATAGCTATCCCATCATAACAATAAGGTGAAAAATAGCGATGCACTTACGATAAAAGGTCTGTTACAAAATGTGAATAAAAAAGGTTGGCAAAAAGCGCCAACCTTTAAGTAAATACAGATATAAAATTAATGTTCGTGTGCGTGTTCTTCCTCTTGTGCAATACCTAACCAAGTGATCGCGGCTGGTGGGAATGTAAGTTCTAGTTCACCTTCAATTTCTAAGTTTTCTAGGTGTACTTGCACAACGTGTTGGGCTATTGGGTCGGCTACGTAAGCAAACTGACCATTTTGCGCTACTGTCATACTAAACTTCATGCCTTCAGGCATTGTTGTTACATCTTCTTGTGTAATATCAACTTGACCTGTTAGCTCCCAGTGTATGTGATCGTCGTGCGCATGCGCCTCAAGCACGTTTAAAAAACCAAGGCTGTCTAAAACTAAAAAGTGCTCACCGTTGGCAGAAAAAGAGTAAGAAATAGCGCTTGCGCCATCGGCTAGTTGCCATTCAAATTCTTCCATTTCAGCTTTCGCAGGATTTATACTCACAATCACAGCAGGGCCGCCGCCGTGACCTGATGCAACACCAATAAAGGTTTCGCTGCCCTCATGGCCGTATATACTACCAATGCGTAAGTCGCCGACGGCATCAATATTTATTACTTTTTCAGCGTGGTATTCGTCATCATGCTGGTGGGCTAATAGCACACCGTCACTACAGCCGAACGCTACGTAATCATGGTTTTGTGCTGCGCCGTGCAAATCAGGGCATGTTAACTCTAACGTTTGTTCAAGTTCGTATTCGCCATCATGAAAGTGATAAACACCTACCTGATCCGGCAAAATTTTAGCGTTTGATGAGCTCTGTGCATCATCGCGACGAATGGTCGCTAATAAATGCTCTCCACGAGGTTCTGCTACACCATGCATATTAATGTCGTAACTAATACCAGGTAAGGTCGCTGTTGCGTTTGTTATGTCGTTATCTGTTAATACTTTAACAGACGCAGTTGTGCCTGATGCTGCATCACCATCGTAAAATACCGCTAATTTACCATCGTGCTTTACCAAGTGAGTAGGGCGACTGCCGCTAGTTAGCTCATAACTGCTAAACTCAGGGCTTTGTTCGTAATCATGAAGGTGTGCGCCGTGATCTTCACGCCATAAGCCACCGTCTATAAAGCCGAGGTAATCTTGAGCGCGGCTAGCAATCACGGCATAACGAAAGTCAGGCGACGACGATAGCGTGTTTGAATCATTAGTAAGAGTGAATGTATCAAGAAGCTCATTGTCGTCTAAGTCGAAAAAGTTCGCTTCGTTGCTATCGCCAGCAAGTATCGCAAGCCTACCTAATGAATCAATAGTGTATTCATCACCGTGGTCGCCACCATCGCCATGATCGTGGCCGTCATCAGGTACTTCTATTGGGTCTTTTTCGACAATGTTTGTTTCTGCATCACCACAAGCGGTGATTAATGTGCTGCTTATTGCCAATGCAATTAATTTTAATTTGAATAGTTTAGTCATGTTAATTTCCTTTATTTATAATTTTTTAGCGCTTAAAAGTAACCGCGAATACCTAGTGCAAAGCTACGACCTGGACGTGGCGCTATACTCTTTAAAAATGAGCTATGCACGCGCGCTTCTGTGTCTGTTAAGTTAGTGCCTCGTAGATACACAGACACATCTTGATTTAGCACTGATAAGTCATATGAAACGCTGGCATCAAGCATGGTGTAGCCGTTTGTGGTTGTTTCTTCTGGCGCGGTACGGTCTTGCTCTTGATAACGAGTTGCGTGAAGGTGCGCACTCAGCTTATTTGTTTGGTAGCTAAACTCAGTACCGAATCGCAATGGTGGTGTACGGGGTAAATCGCCACCGTCTTTAAGGCGTGCACGAACGTAATCTGAGAATAAATCTACTTTAAATTCATTGGTTAACTGCCATGCAAATTGGGCTTCAAAGCCATGCAAAATTACGTCATCTGTTTTAAATAAATAAACAGGGAGTTCAGAAGAGTGGTCGTGTTCGTGGGCGTGATCATGGCCGTCTTCATCACCGTGGTCGTGGCCGCTTTCGGCGAATAGGCCTGTGTCGATTTGGTAATAATAATTGTCTACTTGGTTGTAGAAAGCATTAAGAATGAAACCGATATCACCTTGGGTTTTACGAAACGTTAAATCAATATTGTTTGCTGTTTCTAGGTCAAGCGCTTGCTCAGATAAACCAAAATGGCCGTCTTCATGAATATCAAATAGTGCGCCTACTTCATAAGTACCAGTTCCAATGTGAGGGCCGAATGATAATAGCTCAGACACCGAAGGAGCACGCTCAGAACGAGATACCGACAAGCCTAAGTTGTAACTAGGTGCGAAATCCCACACAACACCTGTTGATAAACTGACAGGAGTGAATTCTTGTTCTACGTCAAATACGCGAGTATTGCCGGCATGTTCTTCATGAGCATGATCGTCATGAACACCGGTGTCATCGTGTGCGTGTGCATCAATGTTAGGTAGTAACACGTTATCAGCATCGATGGTTACCCGTTCAACTCGGCCACCTAATTGCACTAAAAAGTCACCAAAGTGTTTTTCTTCCATTAGTGCTATAGCAAAGCTTTGTGTTTGTGACGGTGGTGTGAATGCCTCTGAGCCTTGCGCTTCAACATCACTGTGTTTGTAATGAAAGCTCAAACCACCATTCCACTGCGCAAACGGGTTATGCATTAAGTCTACGCGTAACTCATTGGTTTCATTTTCAAACGTGGTACCCACTGCGCCATGTTCAATTTCAGCATGTTCGTAATCTGTAAAACCTGCGCGCAGGTTTACTCTATTAAGCCATTTGTTATCAAGGTTATATTCACCTAGCAACTGCACTTTAGTTTGCTCTAAGTCGGCATATACGCTTTCCTCAGCGCTATTAACATCTTCGCCACCATGGGTGTGGCCTGGAATGCCGTATTGACGATTAAATTGCTCAACAGCTATACCTACAAAACCTTGGTCAAATAGATAGCTAGTACCTAAGGTAAAGCCGTCAGACTCTTCATTACTATTTGCAACGGTGTAATCGCCACTATGTTCTTCATGGTCATCGTGGGCTAATTCAGCGGCCACGGGTATTTGATAGTCATCAGCTTCACGCCAAAAGGCATCAGCATAAAATGCAAAAGAATCAGTTCCTGTAGTGGCGTTAAACGAGGCGATTTTTTGATTATCAACAGAGTTGTGCTCTACATTCCACTCACCGCGAGTAGTGCTATCTGTTGGCACGCGATCATCAACTACATTAACCACACCACCAATGGCGCCGCTGCCATAAAATAATGTGGCAGGACCACGTAATACTTCGATTTGCTTTGCGGTTGATGCCTCTGATGCGACTGAGTGATCAGGGCCAACGCGCGAAACATCACTGACATCAAGACCATTTTGAGTAATTAGAACACGCGGCCCACTTAAGCCACGAATAATAGGTGTACTGGCTACTTTTGCATGAAAGTTAGTATTAACCCCCGGGAGTTTTTCAAGGCTATCGCCAAGGGTTGCAGCTTGCTGCCGTCTTAATTGTTCGCCAGATAATACGCTAACGGGAGACGCGGATTCCATTGCCGACATGTGAATAGGCGTCGCTTCAATATCAATTACTTCAATAGGTGAACGTTCTAAGTTA
The DNA here is from genome assembly GCF_001661605.1 of Pseudoalteromonas sp. MQS005. Lineage (NCBI taxonomy): Bacteria > Pseudomonadati > Pseudomonadota > Gammaproteobacteria > Alteromonadales > Pseudoalteromonadaceae > Pseudoalteromonas > Pseudoalteromonas sp. MQS005. The sequence continues at coordinate 13,521 of NZ_LYRQ01000004.1, forward strand.
AAGGTAATTGATTGGCTTTTATCATCACTAAATGTGATATCTCGATGCAGATGGGCATAACCAGGGGCGGTAATATGAAGTTCTTTTAAACCACTTTTTAAATCAGTTATTACGAACTTACCGCTTGCATCTGTTACTGCTGTTATATCTGAGCCTTCAACTTCTACAGTTGCGTTGGTCACCACTTTACCTTGGTTGTTTAGAACAACACCTTCGATGGTATTTGCAAGCGTATTTGTTGGTAGTAGGGCTGCTATAAACAAAGCTAATTGAGATTTTCGTGTCATTTGAATTCCTTTACGAATGTTATATTGTATCAATTGTGCTTGAAATGTTATACTGTATCAATAGTTAATTAACTAAAAATCACTCAGGATATATAATTTGGCTGCTTCATCTACATAATTTAAATTAAATTTATTTAAATTCAGTGCTTTAAGTGTTTCTGTCATTGTTTAGGTGTTGTTCGTGGGGGATCTGTTTGCTGTAAAGCAAAAGTTAGTTGTTACATTTATTTAGCTCTAGTTAATAAATTTTTAGGTAAAACCACAGCGGAGGCATTGAGCAACAAGGATGGCAAAGTTAAAACATCAGCCCACTACATTAGAGTGGGTAATATGAATAAGCAGCAATTTAAAGAGATGATGGGTTTTGCGATAAAAAGATGTGAAGCTTTTGAAAAAAAATTAACGCCAAAACGTCAGCAGGTATTTGAAATTCTATTGAAAGCAAATAAACCTTTGTCTGCTTATGAGTTAACAGATCAATTTAATAAGCAAATAAATACACCGATTTTGGCAATGTCCGTTTATCGGATATTAGGTTTTTTAGAGTCGGTAGGTCTGGTACATAGATTAAAGTTAGAAAATAAGTTTATACCGTGCAGTCACGTTAATGATGATAGAGAGCATCAACTATCGATGTTTTTAATTTGTAGCTCTTGTAATAAAGCAAGTGAGGTGAATGACCTTAACAATTCGGTTAAATCTTTGTTTAGGGAACTGAAAATGAAAGGGTTTACGCCAGCAACTTCGCAATTAGAAATCTCAGGTGTTTGTTTTGGGTGCCAGCAAAGTACCGCTAACACAATTAAAAAGAAGGATAAATAATGAAGCTGACTCAAACGACAGCAGACAAGTTTGCCATTGGGCTTTCGTTAATGTGCACGGTACATTGTTTTGCAACACCGGTTATTTTAGCGCTGTTGCCAAGCTTTGCTGTACTACAAATAAATGGTGAACAGTTTCACTTATGGGTTCTTGCTGCAGTATTACCAACAAGCTTATTAGCTTTAAGCTTAGGCTGTAAAAAGCACAAACGTACACGTTATATGGCGTGTGGAGTTGTTGGTTTAGCTTTTTTGATAATTGCAGTATTGCTAGGTCAAGAAGAGGCCGAAAAAGTGCTCACTTTAATTGGCTCCGCTTTTATCGCATTAGCCCATTGGTTTAACTACCAACAGTGTTTTAAAAAAAATAACGAAAAATGCCGCTGTTCAGGTGATAAATCAGACCAACTTGTTTAACACTGCCAGTGTTAAACATAGCGACTATGTGGCATTGTAATTATAAATATCGTTTTTTAGGTAAACTAATTTAGTGAATACTGCTTTAAAGCTTTTGCTGTTACTTTGTGTTTTCATCTGTTTTAAATTAAGCGCAAATACCCCTTACGAAATCCCTAGAAGCAGTGTTATTGAACTCACCGATCCTGCTACCAAGCGGGTGTACCCTACTTTTATTCAGCTACCTAAGTCATATGCAAAGGAGCCTAATAAAACATATCCAGTTATTTACTTAACCGATGCGCCGTACACGTTTCCTATAGTGGCAGGGGCTACACGGTTTCCTATGAATAGCGGCAAAATGCAACAGGCTATTATTGTGGCGATTGGCTATGAAAAAGACTCGAGAGGATCTAATAGTCGAATTAGGGATTACACACCGACTCAATCCCTGAGCTGGAAAAAACAAACCGGTAACGCTAAAAATCATGCACTGTTTTTAAAAAATACTGTGCTGCCGTTTATCGAAAAAAGTTACCGAGCAAGCAATACGCAAAGAACGTATATAGGTAACTCGCTAGGCGGCTTATTTGGCGCGACTATTTTATTTATAGCACCTGATTTATTTAGCAATTATATTATTGGCAGCCCGTCAGTTTGGTTTGATAACAATGCACTGCTAGCGTTAAAAGTGAATAAGCCCCAAATGCCAATAAAGGTTTATGTATCTGTTGGGGCAAAGGAAACTCTAGCCTTTGGTGAAGGGCAAAATATGGTTGAAGGCGCAGCGCAACTTGTGCAAAAAATTAACGCGCTTAATAGTGATAATATAAAATTAAAAAGTGTTGTTATTGAGGGAGCGCAGCATGCCACCGCATTCCCAACCACCGCAATACAAGGGCTCGATTGGGTATTGGGAAGCAGTCAATAAGCTCAAAAGGGGTTCTCGATACTTTTGTAGTTAAATAAGCGATATTAAAGCGCTTTAATATCGCTTTTCCACTTTACCAGCGCTTTTATGAATTCGGGGCCAATACCACAGCAGCCGCCAATAATTGTTGCGCCTAGGCTATGCCATTGCTTTGCAAACGCTACATACTCTGCGGGTGATAAGTCGCGGTAACCTTGCGAGCCTTCATTGGCTTTATAATCGCTGGCGATTGGTGTAAAACCATTTGCAAAGACCCCTAAATCAACATTTTTATTCTGCTGTTTTAGTACGCGATTAGTGTCGCGTAGCGCTTGTTCAATAACCTCAGGGATAGAGCAGTTAAAGAATATGCCCGCTATATTATGTTCGAGTAATGCTAAGATAGCGTCGGATACTAATTCACCAGAGCGCAATGTCGCTTGTTCGCTTACTTCATCATTTAAGGTAAATGCGTAATAACATGGTTTGTTTGAATTCTTAAGCACCCTTGCCATAACCCGCGCTTCTTCAATGTTTGATATGGTTTCACCAATCCAAACATCGACATATTCGTCTTGTGCTTTATACAGGGTATTTAAAATAGTAAATGCGCGTTCACTTTGGAAAAAATCAGCACGGTACGATCCAAATGCGGGTGGCAATGAACCCGCAACTAGCACGTTTTGATTAGTGTTTTGAGCTGCTTTTTTTGCAATTACAGCAGCTTGCTGTGCAAGTGCTGCACCTTGTGCTTGGTAAAGCGTTTCACCTAAATGAAAGGGGACACACGCATAGCTATTTACCGTAATAATTTCTGCCCCCGCATTTATAAAAGCTTGATGCGCTTGAGTTACGCATTGCGGTGCTTCTATTAAAGCTTGCGCACTCCAAAGTGGCTGTGAAAATGGCGCGCCCATGCGTTTAAGTTCACGCCCCATACCGCCATCTAATATTATTAACTTGCTCATAATGGACTTCTATACGTCTAAATAATTAAAGCTATTCAAACATACTTTTTGAAAATTCATAATGAAACTTCATCAGGTTGAGTATGAAAAAAGTTCAACATGTTAAAGCTGTTTTTAAAAGGCACAAAAAAAGCGACTACCCAGTAAGGTGTCGCTTTTCTTTTTACAAGTAAGCTATTACTTGTAAAACGCTTCTACAGTGCCTTTTACTTTCATAAGTAATGGCTGGCCGCGACGGTCTAGCGCTTTAGGTGCCGCTACTTTTATCCAACCTTCGCTGATGCAGTATTCTTCAACGTCAAAACGCTCTTTACCGTTAAGTGTAATACCGATTTCATGCTCAAATACTTCTTCTACATAAAATTTGCTACGTGGGTTGATAGACAGTTGATTTGGTAATTCTGGTTTGTTTGTATCAGTCATATTGGTGATCTGCGTTGAATTAATTATGCGCTATTGTAGGCAATAGCTGGCTTATGCTCAAGCACGACATTCATAAACTGAGCGGCTTTTAGTTTTATCGTTATATGTTTGAGCTTATTGCCTCAGCGGTGCTGTGAGCCAGCTCTATAAAAGCGGCTGTTGCGGCACTTTGGTAAGCATCTTGTCGCTGTAATAACACAGCGGTACGTTTTAATAATGAAGGTGCAAGAGTAATGGCAACTAACTCTTCGTGTTTACTCGCTATGTTAGAGGGAAGCAAAGTAGCTAGTTGTGTATGGCGCACTATTTCAATAACGGCACTGAGTGAATTGGCTTCCATAAGTACATTAGGCTGCACCTTGTGTTGGCGACAATGACGTTCAATTTGTTCGCGAGTTGCAAACTCATTACTGAGCAGCACCAGTGATTGTTCATTTAAAGTGCTCAGGTCAATACGGTGTTTGCTAGCTAAAGCATGGTGTTTATTTACTACTAAAGCGAGTGTCTCTTGTAATAAAGTTTGGGCGTGTATGTCTGCACTATGGTTGCCTTCAAAGGCTATACCTACATCAAACTCATCATCTAACAAACGATTTTCCATGCGTTCTTGCGACATCTCTTCCATGCTTAAGGTGATGTTGGGGTAGTGCTGATGAAATGCGTTGACTAATGGCCCAATAAAATAAGTAGTAAACGTCGGCGTAATAGCCACTCGCAATGACCCCCGGCTGAGGTTTTGTACATCATGAATCGCCCGCTTACCTTCTTCTAAATCCTGCAAGGCTCTGTGTGCATAACGAGCATATACCTCACCCGCATCGGTTAACTTTACGCTGCGCCCTGAGCGGTCAAATAAAGGTGCACCGAGGGTTTCTTCAAGCTGTTTAATTTGTTGCGACAACGCAGGTTGAGACACATATAAGGACGCTGCTGCTTTGGTGAAGTTTTTGTGCTTGGCAACGGCCAAAAAGTAATTGATGTGGCGAAGTATCATAGTTAACTATAAGTATTTCTTATCGGCATCATAATATACCAGTCTTTTACCTTATTAAAAAGCGGGCGTAATATTCATCTCATCGACAATATAGAGACACCCGTTATGAAAGATATCATTGAAGGTTTTTTAAAGTTTCAAAGTGATGCATACCCAGAGCGTGCCGATTTATTTAAAAATTTGGCTACTAAGCAAAATCCACGGACTTTGTTTATTTCATGTTCTGATAGTCGTTTAGTGCCTGAGCTCGTAACACAACGTGAACCTGGTGGATTATTTGTTATTCGCAATGCCGGAAACATCGTCCCATCTTACGGGCCTGAGCCTGGCGGGGTTTCTGCATCAGTTGAATATGCAGTTACTGCACTGCAAGTAACCGATGTGGTTATTTGCGGCCATTCTGATTGCGGAGCAATGACGGCAATAGCAACCTGTAAGTGCATGGATCACATGCCTGCTGTTGGCAGTTGGCTGCGTTACGCCGACTCAGCTCGCATTGTTAATGAAGCGCGCAATCACGCAAATGAACGTGAGCGCATTGAAGCTATGGTACGCGAAAACGTTATCGCACAACTTGAAAACATTAAAACCCATCCATCGGTGCGTCTTGCGCTTGGCGAAGGTCGCTTGGCATTACATGGCTGGGTTTATGATATCGAATCTGGCGGCATTGAAGCTTTAAATGGCGCAACGAATACGTTTGTTTCCCTTGCCGAACATACCGATGTTCGTGCATATCCAATTCAGCTTCCTGTAGCTGTTTAACCAACCATTGTAAGAGGTACTATTATGATCCAATCTCAAGTGAGCAACACGGCGCGCCTAGCATTAACCGATATAATTATTGCTGCAAAAGCAGAAAAAAATCTGTCGTTTGAACAAATTGCAGAGGGCACAGGTTTAAGCGACGTTTACGTGACGGCGGCTTTATTAGGCCAGCACCCATTGCCTGCAGAAGCCGCTGAAAAAGTGGCACAAACGCTGGGCCTTGATGCAAGTGCGGTTGAGTTACTTAAAGCTATTCCACTACGTGGTAGTGTCGAAAACAATATGCCAACTGATCCGACTATTTACCGTTTTTATGAAATGATGCAAGTATACGGTACAACGTTTAAGGCATTAGTTCATGAGCAGTTTGGCGACGGTATTATTAGTGCAATTAATTTTAAAGTAGATATGAAAAAAGTTGAAGATCCTGAAGGTGGCTCACGTGCTGTAATTACGCTTGATGGTAAGTTCTTACCTTACAAGCCTTTCTAAACGCTTTATAATATTTTGTATATAAACAGTCGGCGCTAAGCGCCGGCTTTTTTTGGTTATTAAGGATGGTTTTTATTGATGAGTAATCACAGCACTTCTACTTCTTCTTATGCATCGGCGCTTTCGCTTTTTTGGCCAATGTTAATCATTGCTGTGCTCGCAATGACCTTACGACCCACGCTTACCTCTACCGGCCCATTACTTGAAGAAATTCGTTTAAGCACTGGGCTTGGTTTACAAGGGGCGTCTTTGTTAACCGTACTCCCTATGTTTTGTATGGGCGTGTTTCCATTATTGCTTCCTTGGCTTGGGCGTTATTTAAGTGAAAATGCGTGGATTGCTGGTGGATTGTTTGCAATTGCATTAGCTGGTTTTTGGCGTTTGTGGCTTGGCAGTAGTTGGGCGTTAATAATCAGTGCGTTATTAGGCGGTACAGGCATTGCAATAGTGCAAGCGATGGCTCCAGGAGTGGTTAAACGTTGGTATCCACAGCGAGTTCCTTTAGCTATGGGGGTATATTCTGCCTCACTTATGGCAGGCGGTGGTATAGCTGCAATATTAACACCGCGAGTGGCGGTGCATTATGGCAGTTGGCAAGCAGGGCTTGGAGTGTGGCTTATCATTCCTGTTATTGCTCTGTTGCTTTGGTGGTTAAGGCCGCAGGAGCCGATGGACGCAAAGCATAATAGTATTAAGCTTAATTTATTTTTTAACCAGCGAGCATGGTTACTTGCTGCCTATTTTGGATTCGCTAATGGCGGCTACGCGTGCATGATTGCTTGGTTACCTAGTTACGCTCAGGATTTAGGATGGAGTGCACAAAATAGTGGGGAGCTTATTGGCGTTATGACTGTTTTTCAGGTAATTGGTGCATTGGGCGCACCGGTACTTTCAGCAAACCGCTTAGACAGGCGACCTTGGTTATTTTTTGCTGTTGCGATTCAGCTAATAGGTTTTATAGGATTAATATTGATGCCCGACTCTATGATGAACGTTTGGGTGGGGATGATAGGGTGTGGTTTAGGTGCTTGTTTTTCGCTAACACTCACCGTGGCGCTCGATCACTTGTCTAATCCAAAATTGGCAGGTGTACTCACTGCGTTTGTCCAAGGTGTTGGTTTTATTATTACCGCTATCGTACCTTATATAGCAGGTGTTTTACTCGATGTTACTGCACGCTATCAAGCATCTTGGTTTATGTTGGTGATAACGCTAATTGCAATGCTGTTTATGACAATCCGATTTGCTCCTGCAACGTATGCAAAGGCTATAAATATTACCCATTAACTTTTTAATGGGATTTAAGCTTTTTTAAATCCCATCCCCTTTCACTTTATTCTGCGTTTTATTGCCACCGTCATTTTTTCTTCATCAAAATTACCTTTATTAGTCATATCTCTTTTTTAGAGTACAGCGGTTGATGTTTTTTGTGTTCACACTTTTAAAAATAACCACTACATAATGGGAATTACGGATGAAAATTAAAAAAGTTGCTGCGGCAATCGCACTAACCTGTGCGTTTAGTGCCGTTAGTCATGCCAATGTTTTACCGCAAAGTCAAAAAGACAGCAGCTGGTACAGCGCTGCCCAAGCAAAACTAACAACAAAAACAACGCAAGCGCAGGCAATTAAAAATACTAAAGCTAAAAATGTTATTTTATTTGTAGGCGATGGCATGGGTATTTCTACCTTAACGGCAGCGCGTATTTTACAAGGTCAACGCAATAACCAGCTTGGCGAAGAAGGCTATTTAAGCTTTGAGCAGTTCCCTTATTCTGCGCAAGTTAAAACCTATAATGTGGATGCACAAACGCCAGACTCTGCAGGCACCATGACGGCCATGATCTCAGGTGTAAAAACCGATGTGGGTGTTATTGGTGTTGATGAAGATATTGAGCGCGGTGAGTGCTCAACGGTGGCTGGTAATGAGTTACTTACAGCCACTGAGCTTGCTGAAATTAAAGGCCTAGCAACAGGAATTATCTCTACTGCCCGCATTACCCATGCAACGCCTGCGGCAACCTATGCTAAATCGGCTGATCGCAACTGGGAAGATATCTCAGACATGCCTGAGGCAGCAGTGAATGCTGGCTGTGAAGATATTGCCTCACAGCTGGTTAATTTTGAAAAAAACCTAGAAGCACGCTTTGTCGGAACCGATGTTGATGGCTTAGATTTTGTGATGGGTGGCGGCCGTCGTCACTTTTTACCAAAAGAGGCCGCGGCAAATTCTACTGACGCTATGAGCGCCGTAGAAGGCGATCGTACCGATGAGCGTAACCTTGTTACTGAGTGGCAAACACAGTATCCAAATGGCACTTATGTGATGGATGAAGCCGGTTTTAATAGCATTGCCGATGACGCCACTAAAGTATTTGGTTTATTTAATGAATCGCACATGCAATACGAAGCTGACCGTGCAAACGATATAGCAGGCGAGCCATCGCTTACCGATATGACCACCAAAGCCATTGATGTGCTGGGTAAAAACGAAAAAGGCTTTTTCTTAACAGTTGAGTCGGGGCGCATTGACCATGCTCACCATGCGGGTAACGCATACAATGCACTTAACGACACCATTGAATTTGCAAAAGCAGTACAAGCTGCCGTTGATAACACCAATCCAGAAGAAACCCTTATTTTAGTTACAGCTGACCACAGCCATGTATTTACTATTGCAGGGTACCCTAAACGTGGTAACCCAATTTTAGGTAAAGTGGTTGCTGTAGGGCAAACTACACCAACGCTAGCTGCTGATAACATGCCATACACCACAGTAGGTTATGCAAATGGCCTCGGTTTTAGAAACTTAATCGATGAAACGGATGCGGACGCAAGCTATGAAACAGCTGCGGTTGCAGGACGTGTTGAGCTAAATGGTGTTGATACAACAACGCCAGGTTTTCACCAAGAAACCACGGTACCACTGAGCTCTGAAACACACGCAGGTGAAGATATTTCACTGCATGCAACCGGACCGGGTGCTCACCTAGCTCAAGGTGTTATTGAGCAAAACGTTGTATTTCATTTAATTAATCAAGCTCTTGAACTAACTCAGCAATAATGGCGGCTCACATGAATAAATTAACAGTACTTTCTTTAGCAGTAATGGTCGCATTAACGGGGTGTTCGAGTGATGACGACAAAAACAGCAATAATATTTTAGCGGTAGATAACCAAATCGCAGTAGGCTCAGCACAGTGTGTTAATGGCGGCGTAGAAACACAAAGCGGTGTTGATACCAATACAAACGGGCAATTAGAGAGCAACGAAGTAACGCACACTAACTTAGTCTGTAACGACCCAGCCACCTCATTAACGAGTGAGCAGCTGGCGTCTCTTAGCAATAACGTATGGTTTAGTGATGCACAAACTAAGCTCGCCGGCGCGCAAGATGCTGCAAGTAAAGTGGTAACTGAATCGGGTAAAGCTAAAAATGTGATCTTGTTTGTTGGCGATGGAATGGGTATTTCTACTGTGACAGCTGCCCGTATTTTAGCGGGGCAATTACAGGGTGAAATGGGTGAAGATCACCAATTAAGCTTTGAAACCATGCCGTACTCTGGGTTTGTAAAAACCTATAACGTGGATGCACAAACGCCAGATTCTGCCGGTACAATGACGGCAATGGCCTCAGGTGTAAAAACCGATGTGGGTGTAATTGGTATAGACGAAGCGGTTGAACGTGGTAGTTGTGCATCAGGCAAAGGACATGAGCTTGTTACATCATTAGAGTTGGCTGAGATTGCCGGTAAGTCTACGGGTATTGTTTCTACTGCACGTATTACCCATGCAACACCTGCGGCAACCTACGCTAAATCGGCAGACCGTAACTGGGAAGATATTTCAGATATGCCTGCTTCTGAGTCAGCTAATTGTGAAGATATTGCCTCACAGCTGGTTAACTTTGAAAAGAACCTAGAAGCACGTTTTAGTGGTATTGATGTAGACGGAATTGAAGTGGTTATGGGTGGCGGGCGTCGTCACTTTTTACCAAAAGATGCCGCGTTTAACTCAGCTGATGCTGTTAGTGCTGTAGAGGGCGATCGTACAGATAATCGCGACTTAACCGCCGAGTGGAAAACGCAATATCCAAATGGTGCTTATGTGATGGATCAAGCGGGTTTTGCTGCTATTGATGCAACCACAACTGAGCGTGTATTTGGTTTATTTAATGAATCTCACATGCAGTACGAAGCCGACCGTGGCAATGATATTGCAGGCGAGCCTTCATTATCACAAATGACCGAAAAAGCGATTGATGTGCTTGATAACAACGATAAAGGCTTTTTCTTAACGGTTGAGTCGGGACGTATTGACCACGCGCATCATGCGGGTAATGCATACAACGCACTGAACGATACTGTAGAGCTGGCTAAAGCAGTAAAAGTAGCGATGGAAAACACCAACCCAGAAGAGACGCTAATTGTAGTGACAGCCGATCACAGTCACGTATTTACCATTGCGGGCTACCCTAAACGCGGTAACCCAATTTTAGGTAAAGTGGTTGGTGTAGGGCAAACAGAGCCCAGCCTTGCTGCCGACGATATGCCTTATACTACAGTTGGTTACACTAATGGTTTAGGCTACAGAGACCTAGGTGCAGAAACCGATGCTGATGCATCTTACTTAGCAGCACCCGTTACAGGGCGTGTTGATTTAAGTAATGTTGATACTACAACGCCAGGTTTTCACCAAGAGGCACTTGTGCCACTATCATCAGAAACTCACGCAGGCGAAGATGTAGGTGTGTATGCAATGGGCCCTGGGGCGCATTTAGTAACAGGTACTAATGAGCAAAGCTTTTTATTCCATGTTATGGACTTTGCCGCTGACTTTGTAAAAGCCGCGGATGAAAAAGTAGCGCAATAAACCTTGCGATATAAAACAACCCGCACACTGTGCGGGTTTTTTATGTCATTAAACTGCCATTATTTTTGGTTATGTTAAAGGCAATTAAGCTAAAAGCGATTAACTAAAGAGATAGCCCAATGAAAAAAGTATTTTTAATAATGAGCGCATTATTTAGCGCAAGCAGCTTTGCTGAGCAGTGCGATATAAATCCACAGGTATTAAAAGCCACTTACACTATTATTAATAAGGCTCCACAAGCGCTTAAAAATAATAAGGCAAACAGCCAAACTCTCACCCTTTGGCGAAATGAGCAACAAGTGGCGCACCAAAGCCAAGTTATAACAGAGCTTTGGCAGCATACGAGCAACAATCAAATACGGCCTATTCGTTATTTTAATGCGCAGCAGCGCGGTATTGAATATCAGCCCTCAGAGGTGCAAGGAGTGCAAAACTGGAGTGCAAAAGTACAGCTGGTAGATAATCATCTTATTGAAAAAATGACATTAGTGAGCACCGAAGGCGAAGGCTGCAACGAAATAAAAAATTACAGCTTAGAAGAAAATAACTCTCAGTATAACTTGGCATTTTTTACCCATTCAAAACTGGTAAAAACATTTAGTATTAGTAACCTAGCGAATAAAGCAAGCACGTCACTTAGCTTAGACGCGGTGCAAAATGACACACCAGCGATTAAGGCTCAGTTTGCAAAATGGGATAACTTTCAAACCACCGACTATGCCGACATTGGCGATAACGAAAGCGACCCATTTTTAGCAAAAATGATTAACCTAGGCTTTATAGAGCACGGCGCCACCGGTTTTTATAATCCTCAAGGTGAGGCTATTCAAGGTGGGCATCATCATTAGGTCGTTTTTTAGGCTTAGCAGAGTCTTCTGTTAAGCCATTTTCATAATCGTTTGCATCACAGGTATTTAAATTTTGCTGTGCTTGCTTATCTTGCTGTAATACCTGTTTTAAATCTTCCATACGTTGGCGTACTGCAACGCCGTAGCTGGCATCATCTCCCCAAAGCTCAGAAAGTTGTAACACAGATGCACGGTCATGATCCCTAAATAATTTACCAGCACGCTCAGCGTCTTCTTTGCTATTGCCAAGTAGCTGCAGTGACTCTATGGCTAAGTTAATGGCTGAGTCGACGGTTTCGCGGTTAAACGCATCCACTTTTAGATTCAGTAGTTGATACGCATGGCGACGATCGATTGCGCGCGCCACTATTTTTAATTGTGGGTAGTTTTTATGTGCAAGCTTAATAATTTCAATGGTTTTATCTGGGTTATCAATTGCAACAACCAGCATTTGTGCAGTATGCGCGCCTGCGGCTTCAAGCAGTTCTTGGCGAGCAGCATCACCGTAAAATACGGTGTTACCAAAGCGGCGCAGCAGTTCTATTTGGCTTGGGCTGTGATCAAGTACGGTAATTTCATAGCCTTGTGCATGTAATAAACGTCCCATAATTTGCCCAAAGCGGCCATAGCCCGCAATAATTACGTGTTTAGCGGTATTTATTTGTTCTGGTTTATCAAACTCAGGCTTAGTGCTACTACTGCGTTTTTGTATTTGCTCATACAGCATCAGTAATAAAGGAGCTATCAACATAGATACCGCAACCACTAAGGTCACTAGACTGGTTTGTTCTGGGGTTAAAATACTTAATGTGGTGGTCACGCTTAAAAGTACAAAAGCAAATTCACCACCTTGTGCTAGTGCCAATGTAAACAATAGTTTTTGCTTTGAGCTAATTTTAAATGTGACAGCAAGGGCAAACAAAATGCAGGCTTTAATGACAATTAATAAGGCAACTAAAGCAACCACGGTACTAAATTGATTAAATAATAGCTCAAAATTAATTGAAGCCCCTACAGTGATAAAAAATAGTCCTAGCAATAGGCCTTTAAAGGGCTCTATGTCGGCTTCTAATTCGTGTCTAAATTCACTTTCGGCCAATACTACACCGGCTAAAAAAGTACCTAAAGCAGGTGATAGGCCAATACTGTGCATTACAAGCGAAATAGCCACGACTAAAAACAATGCAAAAATAGTGAATATTTCACGCATGTGAGTTTGTGCGATGTATCTAAACAGTGGTGCCGACACATATTTACCGCCAGCAATGATAGCGGCAATAACGCCAACAGAGACGCCTACTTGTTGCCAAACAGGCCAGCCTGCAATGATTGAATCGCTAATTTGTTTTGAGCTACTTGGTGCAGCAAACGCGAGTAAGGGGAGTAGCGCTAAAATAGGAATAATGGCAATATCTTGAAATAATAAAACCGAAAATGCATTTTGCCCAGCTTCTTGCTTTAACCAGCCTTTTTCTTCGAGGCTTTGCAATACAATCGCGGTAGAAGAAAGTGCCAGCATTAAACCAATGGCCAATGCGGTTTGCCAATGCATGGTAAAAAACCAATAACAAAAGGCAAAAATAACCGCCGCAGTTAGCACCACCTGTAAGCCACCAAGCCCTAAAATAGAGTGCCGAAGCTTCCATAGTCGTGAGGGTTGTAGTTCAAGTCCGACCAAAAATAGCATCATCACTACGCCAAATTCGGCAAAGTGCATTACATCGGTTTGATCCCCTACGACTCCCAATGCATAGGGACCAATCATTATGCCAGCAATTAAATAACCCAGTACTGATCCTAAGCCAAGTCGTTTGGCAATAGGAACAGCCACAATGGCGGCGGCTAAATAAATTAAAGCAATTTCTAACACGCGTTTATCCTAATAATTTCAAGACATTTAGCATGGCTTAGGTGTTAGTAAAATACAATAACTGATGTAGTGAACAGCCATTTATTTCGCTTTATTAGTGTATTAGCGGTCTAATTTTACAGTGCCTGAAATATTATCAATACTGACATCACCCGAGCCTGCTTCTGTAATAGTTAGCGCTTTAGCGTAATTAACGCGAATATCGCCAGAGCCATCTTCAATCGTCACGCTTGAGCCAATATGTTCAATCAACATATCTCCTGAGTTATCGTCTACGGTGACTGCGCCTTTAATATGTTTAATAGTTATGCCGCCCGAGCCATCTTCAACATTTAATACGCCTGTTACGTTAGTCACTTGCATTTCGCCAGAGCCATCTTCAATAGCGACATTACCACTGACATTATCAATATCAATGCTGCCTGAGCCGTCATTTAATGCTAAGTCGCCGACCACATTTTTTACGTAAATACTGCCCGAGCCATCGTCAATATTTAGGTTTTTAGCACCATTGATAGATAAGCTGCCAGAACCATCTTTTACATCAATATTGCTTTGCATCTCGTTAATAACAATATCGCCTGAGCCGTCGTTAATATCTAAATTTAGGGTGTTAGGTACGGTAACAACTAAATTGATACTTGGTGATTGCCCGCTGTAAAAGCTAATCCCATTATTACTTTTATTTTGTGCAACAAGTTTTGCTTGTGTACCGCTTTTCTCAAGGGTGAGTTCGTATTCATCGTCAATGTCGTCGGTGTAAATGATGGCATCAACGCTAATATTGGTTGCAGTATTAGAGCCCTGAATATCGAGCGAACCGGCACCACTTAATATCGTTAAGTACTCAAGGTTATTGCTTGGTAGTGAAAGCTGCTGGGTTTGTTTAACTGATGCGACACTGGGCGATATGTGAAATACACAACCGCTGAGTAATAAAATGCCACTAATTAATGAAACGGGCTTAGTGAAGTTGAATAGAGTTGATGCGCTCATGTTTAGTCCTTTGATATTGATTATTTTAGTTAATATACAAAGTATAGAGCAAAATTGAGGCCGAAATGTAAGTTGTTGTTTTATATGAGGTGGCAGCAGTAATTAAAAAGTTAAAATGCCAAAATATGGTTAAAAATACTAAATGTTAATAAAAAGGATGCACACTGCATCCTTTTGTAATTACTCGATTGTTAATGGGCGTTTTACTTAAAAATTGTAAGTAATGTTACCGTATAAAAAGCGCCCATCTAAACTGTAGGGTGTGTAAGGCGTGTACGGAAATATTTGGCCAAAGTTAGAGTAGCCAATATTATCTACCGTTGCTTGAGGGTACTGATCGAACAAGTTATTTGCACCCACTGCAAATTTCCACGCTTCGTTAGGACGATAAGCGACTTCTAAATCAGCAATCCATTTAGCATCTAAATATTCATCACCCTCGCTGGTGGTTGAAATATCTGCCACTTCCCCATAGCGAGTTGCACGCAAGGTTGTTTGCAATTGGTTAAAGCTCCAAACAGCCGATAGGTTTAACTTGTTATCGGGTGTGCCTTGCTCAAAACGGCCTACTTCACGACGGGCAAATACCACGTAGTCATCGCCTAAAGAATTTAGCTCGCTCGGGTTTGCATCTACATGAGTCACTTCGGTATCGTTAATGTTTGCCGCCGCATTTAAGCGCACATCACCCAATGTATTTAAATCAAGTGTGTACGTTGCCACAATATCAACACCTTGCGTGCGCGAATTGATGGCGTTGGTAAAGTAACGAACACTTTCGGTATTTAGCTCGCCAGCATTAGCTAGAATTTGCTGCACAGCGTTACCGCTTAAGTTTTCAGAGAGTACAATCCGGTCATCAATATCAATGCGGTACGCATCAACTGTTAAGCTAAAGCCACCTTGAGTGTAAACAAATCCAGCGGTAACGTTAACTGAGTCTTCTGCATCGAGCTGTTTTGCACCTAACGCTTGCGCTGCAGGAGCAGAGCTTGGGAATAGACCAACTTCAAAAGGCTGGTTATTTTCGAGAATAGTCGATATTTGACGGTACGAGCTTTGTGCAAGTGACGGCGCACGAAAGCCAGTACTTGCCGCACCACGTAACGATAGGTTGTCGTTAATACTGTAACGCGTGGCTAATTTTGAAGTAAATGTGTTACCAAAATCGCTGTAATCTTCATAGCGACTGGCTAAAACAACATTCCATTTATCAGTTAAGTAAGTATCAAATTCAGCAAATACAGCAACATTATGACGACTTTTATTGGTTGCGCTTTGCGGCCCAAACCCAGGAAGCACTTGCGCACCGCCAGCAGCAATTGGGTTGCCGTTGTTATCAAGCGCAGTAATATAAGAGGCTTCTTCGCCTTGCTCTATTTTATAGCTTTCACGGCGGTATTCAGCACCAATAGTGAAAAACACATCATCGGGTAAACCAAAATCAACGCTGGTATAGGCATCAAAGTTAACTAAAAACTGATCGTAAACCATGGCGCCGTTATCAAACTCAGTTTGGCTGTTAGTACCTAACGAAGTATTTAGGCTATTTACAACCCCTAAACCAAAGTCATTTCGGCCGTAGTTGGTGCTTACATCCCAAGTCCAGTCGCCACTATCGCCTTGTAAACCAAGTGCCAGCGAGTAATCTTTTACGTCGGTAGCAATTTGTGGCAAAAAGCCATTAGGGTATAGCTCTAAAACATTGCGGCTGTCTTTTGCACGACGGTAAAATCCGCCCGAGTTACCTTCACGCTCTGAATAGCTACCAAACGAATAAACATTAAAGCCATTCTCTAAATCGTATCCCATATTGTAAAACAAAGCGTAGTCTTCCAACGCTGCTTTACCAAAACGGTGATTGTAGCGATCAATTGTAAATTCGCGTGGGTCTAGGCTGCCATCATCTAGGCGGCTGTATTGTTCGCGCGGATCAAAACCAGAGCGTTGAGTTGAGTCGTTATCACGGTATTCAATTGATACATTTACAAAACCATTGTCTGTTAATGAAAAACCTGAGTTTGCGCTAATTGTGCGGGTATTACCGTCGTTAACGTGACGATCGTCGCCTAAATTAAATGCAAGGTTGCCGTTATCATCCGCATAAGTGCTATTTAGTTGCGGTACACCTGCCATTTGGCTGTCGTATTGGCCATAAGTTACACTAACACTGCCGCCTTCGGTGGCATCTTTTAAAACAATATTGATTACTCCCGCAATGGCGTCAGAGCCATATTGTGCTGCAGCCCCATCGCGCAGTACTTCAACACGCTTAATTGCAGAGGTTGGGATCATGTTTAAATCAACCGCGGTAGAGCCGCGACCAACCGTACCCCCTAAGTTTAATAACGCACCAGAGTGGCGACGCTTACCGTTAATAAGGACTAAGGTGTGATCGGGTGCAAGGCCTCTTAAAACCGCTGGGCGAGCATGATCGGTGCCATCAGAGAGTGTGGCACTTGGGTAGTTAAAGCTCGGGACTTGGTTAGCGAGCACTTGGCTAATTTCAAGTTGCCCCGTACTTGCCATATCGTCACTGCTAATAATATCTACAGGCACAGTACTTTGCGCAATACTACGCAAACTGCGACGCGTGCCTGTTACTGAAATTACTTCGATATTTTCTTCGACTTGGTTAGTTTGCTCAGCCGCATTAGCAGCTGAAAAAGAGGCGCTAAGTGCGGTGGAAATAGCCAAGCTAAGTGCTAATTTTTTATTAGCTGATAAATGCTGAAAAGTCATTAAGCGTGCCTTGAAGATTTTGAAAAGGGCGCATCATATATAAGCGGCTAGTGCATCGCAAAGATCTAAATTGACTAAGTTATTCAACTATTTTCATAAAAATAAGTGATCGGAATAATAGATTGAAACAGGAACAGACAAGGAGGCTAAAATATAGGATTATGCTTATTTAGGCAGCGAAAATGACTAACTTGGTTTAAAGCTTTGCTAAAGGGTTTAAATTATAAAGAAGCTACAGGCCAAACGATTAATGTGGCCTGTAGGGAATTAAAAAGTTATTCAGGTGCTACTTCAAGGGTGGTAAATAATACATAGCGGCTGGCGTCTACATCTTTTTCGTTTACTGTCACTTTTTGAGAGGTTTCGATTAGGTATAGGCCTGGCTCTTTCCACGTTGTGCTAAACATGCCGTTTTTGTCGGTCGTTACTTTTATTTCGCCACGTTCGTTACGGTAGCGTGTATCGCCTTTTAAAATGCTAACTTCAATGCCTTCGCCAACCGGCTTTCCATCGCTTATTAGCTGAAAGCGCGCTTGCTCGCCAACAAATAAATCGTTTGGATGCGTTGGGCCGCTAAGCTCTAAGCCTTGACCTAATTGTGCTGGTTTAGAGGTACCATTATGACTAACAAAGGTATCAACAGTAGAGATGGTTTTAATTGTAGTGATGTCGCTGGCGTCTTTAGGTAGATTGGCATCTGCTTTTTTGGCGAATACACGGCTTCGCTCACCTGCTGTATTTTTGTAGAATGTCATGTACATAGGTTTTTGCGTCATCGCAATATGATAGGTGCCTTGTTGCTGAAGTTTTACTGCAGTAGAGCTTTTGCGTTGTAGGTAATAGGCACGAATGGTATCGGTAACTTGCTCGCCATTTGGGGCAAGTGCCATAAGCAGAGTATCGTCGTATTCAGCGCCTTTTGTGCTTGGACGAAATGCTTTATCAGGTGCAAAAATTTCGTTAGAAATACTCGCATCAATCATTACATAATGGGCTTTATCCCCTGATAGCGAGGTATGCGAAGGTAGTAACCAGCGGCCATGTGCACTTGCAGCTGTTGATACCAGCGCTGATAAACTCAGTGCGCCAATGAGTGCTGTTTTTAATAAATTAACGTTCATTATTTTTCCTTTAAATTTGAATGATAAGTAGGGACTACCTAGCGGATACAGTGACAAAGCTGGTTGAAAATTCGTTTTTACCATCAATGGTTATTTTTCCTGATTGGGTTAAATCAAGCTCAATACGGCTGTAATCACGCCCGCCTTCTTCACGAACAACTTCAACATTTAACAGGTATTTTCCTGCGATAACTGATTTGCCATTAAGATCGTTTCCGTCCCAATTAATGGTATAAGTGCCTGCGCGTTTGGTTGCGCTACTAACCCCATCGAAGTTTGCATCACTTTTACCTGCTTTACGCCACCATTGGCGTAGGTCTTTAAACCATTCCGCTTTTTGTACCCAAAGCGCTAACGTTGTGACATGTTTTCGCTCTGGTGTTTCGAGCCAAACTGCAACATAAGGGCGATGATAGGGCTGCACATCTAACTCAGGTAGAGTTAATTCGATTTCTAATTGGGGCGATTGCGCTGCCACCGAAGTGTGAAAACACACGGCAATTAACAACAATACGGTGCTAATTAAAGATTTAAACTTGAACATTAAAACACTCCTTTAATTTGTGGAACCCAGCATAAATAAATAACCAATGGTGTTGCGATTCCTAATACGGTTATCCATATTCCTGCTAAGCGTTTTTTTCTGTTTTGAAATAAAATAATCATGCCGGTGATGGCAAATAGAATCATCAGCACCGCTGATATATCAATAACCCAGCTCCATACCTCTCCTGAATGACGACCTTTGTGCAAATCGCTGATAACACTTAAAAAACCACCGGTTTGATAATCGAGCAACAATTCGCCACTGATAAAATCAAACTCTGCGTAGGCATAGCCTGCTGGTAATGGGTAGTCGAGCATAACCAGTGAATCTTGCTTTTCCCATTCAATGCTTTTCACTTTATTAAGCCCATAGTGTTTGGCTAAGTAAGCTTCTATTTGTGGATAAATAGCAGGCAGGCTATTTAATTGTGTATTTGCTTGAGTAAGCAGATCTTGGGGGATTTGGACCGTAATTTGGCCATTGTTTTTATCGTTTTTTAACCAGTCAACATGGTTTAGCACTATACCGCTTACACAAAATAGAATAAGTAAAAAAAACAAAGCGGTGGAAATATAGATATGTAGAGTACGACTTGTACTATATAAAGTGCGTTTATTAACAAAGGGCATAAAAGGTACAAACTTATTTAATTTATACGGATGATAATGATTTGCATTAGCTGTTACAAATTTATTTACCAAACTTTACACTTTATTTTTTAGGAGGAGCTGAGGGCTTAGAAATTAAGTAAGCCATAACCAGCACTTCAACAACAGCCACTAGGGCAATAATCCAAGCTGGAGGGCTGTTGTATAATAAAAATATAAAGCCTATTAGCATACCTATACCCGCAGCATACTTTGCCTTTACAGGAACCACTTGATGGGCGCGCCAATGTTGTAATGTTGTGCCAAAGCGAGGGTGGTTTAATAGCCAAGACTCAAGCGCCGCGGATGAGCGAGCAAAACAGGCTAAGGCTAAAATTAAAAACGGCGTGGTTGGCATAACCGGTAGGGCAACACCAATAATGCCCAGTAATACACACAGTAGCCCCAGCAATTTAAAGCCGAAATTTTTATAATAAATAAAAACGTTTTTTATGCTCACTTTAGCTCTTTTTTA
Organism: Pseudoalteromonas sp. MQS005; assembly: GCF_001661605.1. NCBI lineage: Bacteria > Pseudomonadati > Pseudomonadota > Gammaproteobacteria > Alteromonadales > Pseudoalteromonadaceae > Pseudoalteromonas > Pseudoalteromonas sp. MQS005. The sequence continues at coordinate 33,698 of NZ_LYRQ01000004.1, forward strand.
ATTAATTAAACGGTAAAAGGGTAAGCTAATTAAAAGGTAAAATGAAGAGAAAATGGCTTAGTTGCATGTTATCAACTAAGCCATTTAGGGTTAGCAAAGGAAAAGAATTTCCTGATTGCACTACCTATTAAAAGTAATAGCCTAAATTAATATTAAAACGGCGCTCGGTATCGCCATCACCAATAATGGTACCGCCAATAAAGGGTTGATTGCGGGCTTGTACGAAATCAACATAACTAAAGAATCCGCCAGCAGTAATACTCATACCGGTTACATTCATCCAAGTATTGGCGCTATTATCTGACTTGTTGTAGATGATCCCATAGTCGTTATAAAACTGCAGGTTGGTAACTGGGCCCCACTCTATTGCGTAGTCATAGGCAATATTAAAGTTGGTCATTGTGGCTTGGCTCGATACACTGTCATAATAATCAAAAGCACCCACCGCAAAGCGGTTATTACCATCGTATAAATCGTAGTCATATTCACCGTGTTGCAATTGAATATTCCAGTTATTAATGTTGCTGTTTAAGTGAACAGCCCAAGCACTGTAATTACCAGCGCGGTCTTCACCGTCGTGAAGTCCGCCACTGAGTAACGATACCCCGATGTCAGTGGTGATATTTTTACTATGCTCAAGCTGATAAGTAGCGCGACCAGCAAAGGTGTTGTATTCACCAAGCTGCTTTGATGGTTCAGCATAGATGCCTTCATCTGCAGGACGACTACCAACAATATCATAAGAGTAACGATGATTTTTGTCTGATGCTGAGCCATCAACTCCACCCAGTTCATCATTTTTGAAAAAGCCTAAATCAAGTGTCCAGTTGTCTTTAAGTTTGCGCTTAGCAACCACACCTAAATCAAAATCATCTTCTAGGCCAACATAGTAGTTAGTGCTAAAAAAGTAGCTGTGAGAATTATAAGGACCGTTACCAAACGGCACGGCTGTTATGCCTGCCTGAGCTTCCCAGCCATCAATAAATTCGTACCCTAAGTAAGCGTACTTTACGACAGTCATATAATCGTAAAAGCGTATTTCACCATTGACTGAAATATCATTAATTTCGCCAGAGACATTTAACCGGAAAATATCAAAATCAAAGTCACCACCGCGATCTTCATTGTCTTCATCGTAAGAGTTTATACCGTAGTTAGCGCGAATAGCACCTCCTACCTTTATTCCAGATGATTGCTTTTCTTGCTGTGCAGTATCTGTAGAAGTAGCTTGCAACTGTTTACTAACTTGGTCTACTTGCTGAGACTTTTTTTCAGCGAGTTTGCTTTCAAGTTTATCTACTTGTTGCTTTAACTGCGTTAATTGGCTTTGGAGAGGTTGAAGATTTGATGCATAAGAATTGCTAGCAACACCACTTAAAATTAATGCGAGTGTTAGTTTTGAGAGTTTAGTCATAATAGCCGTTTTGATTGTGATTAAAAAATTAAAGGCGCAACAATGCGCCTCTTAGTGTGGAAAAAGGAGAAAATGGCAGACTAATTTAGTTTATTGTTTTTATACTGCGTTTTATTCTTTAGAAGTTTGAAACAGTGCGCCTACTTCTAAAAGAGGAGAGGCATCTAGCTTATCTGCATCCATCATTGCGGCAATACGTTGCATTGATGAAAGTAGTAGGCTCTGTTCCCATTCAGCAAGCGCTGAAAATTTTTCGATAAAGTGTTCTTGCAAGGGCTGGGGCGCTTTTTCGAGTAATTCTTTACCTTGTTCAGTAAGGTATAAGCTGACCCGGCGTTTGTCCATTTGACTACGAACGCGTGTTACCAAATTCTTGCTTTCTATTCGGTCAAGAATATTTGTGACCGTTGCCGGACTTAAATTGACGTTTTGCGCAATACGACTGGCGGTAATACCATCAGTTTGAGACACTTCTTGCATAATAAGCAGTTGTGGTCCAGTTAAACCCGCTGTTTTATTAAGTTGTTTTGAATGTAAGTCAATCGCACGGATCACCTTGCGTAAAGAAACTAGTAACTCGTCATATTTTTGCATTTGTTTGTCTCATGAAAGGCGAATCAGTTGCCGTAATCACGAAATGTTACACATCAAATAAATTGAATTCAAATGATATATGTTATTTTTGCCAGCTATTATTAGTTTTTATTGACTTTTATTAATTTGAGCAGTAATTAAAATGGCATTTATTATCTTTATTTTATTAAAAGTTAATAACACTCTGTTTGCTAAGGCTGCGCACCTTACGTAAGTTAAAAGCGATACGCAAGCCACAGGTTTAAAACTTTAGTCGTAATTGAGCCGTTGATATGGCATAAAAATATAGTAACTAACTCAATTTAAATAACTATTCTATGTAGCTTATGCTTTAAGCATGCATTATTGTTTGTGTACAGTAACCTGAACTCAGGTTAAGTACTAAAAAATTAGTCTCAGTGTTAAAGGAAATAAAATGCAATTATCACCCTCAGTATGTATTGAGCGTACACATAGCGGTTTGGAATTTATTAGTATTAATAGTCGCCAATGTAAGGCGAAGATATTTTTACAAGGTGGGCAAATAACTGAGTTTACACCCAAAGGTAAATTGCCACTATTGTGGGTGTCTGGGGATGAAACCTTTAGCGAAGGGAAGGGCATTCGTGGCGGTATTCCTATTTGCTGGCCTTGGTTTGGTCAACATGAAAATAAAGACTTTCCAGCACATGGTTTTGCGCGCACGCACGTATGGCAAGCCGATGAAGTGCATGAAACCGAGAACGAGATTACTGTTAGTCTTAAATTACCAATGAAGCAGATAGATTCTACCTTTTGGCCTCATCAATCTTCTTTAAGGGTTGAGTTTATTTTATCTGAGCAGTTAGAGGTGCGTTTAACCACCTGTAATTTAGGTAACACCCCATTTAGTTATACACAGGCGCTGCATACTTACTTTCCAACTGATGATATTAATAATACTCGCGTAACAGGGCTGCAAGGGGCGCAATACATAGAATTTGGCCAAGGGCCTTATCAGCAAAGTGATGTGGTTGGTTTTACCCGTGAAACCGATATGGTTTATACCCAAGCCGCGGCTGTGCAAACCATTGAAACTCCTCAAGGGATGATCAGCGTTAGCAGAGAAAACTCGCGCTCGTGCGTGTTATGGAATCCATGGATTGAAAAATCAAAGAGGCTATCAAATTTTGCCGATGATGATTATAAAAGCATGTTATGCCTAGAGGCTGCGAATGTACTTGAAGATGCGGTTACGCTTGAACCAAAACAAAGTCATACCCTAGTAACAACAATTAAGTGGCTTGGCTAAGCCTACCATACGCGTAATGGAGCAAAGTGTGTTTACTAATCAACAAATAACCGACCTACCGCAACATAAAAGCATAGTGTTTGAGCCGCTTGCGGACAAAGCATTGTTGCATGCACAATTGAATTGGTTGTTATTTTTCATTCCTTTTTGCTTAGTACTAGCGGCTGTTTGCTATTTTAATACAGACTTTGCTGCTATGGCGCAAGGTTACTTATTGGTTGCTGTTCCGCTATTAATTTTACTGTGTATGTTATATAGCGTGTTTAGCATAAAATTACAGGGCAGCGCGTTGCGTACCCACGATATTGCTTTTAAAAAAGGCATTATTTGGCAGCAGGTGACAATTTTACCGTTAGCGCGTGTGCAGCATATTGAAATACACCGTGGGCCCATAGAGCGAAAGCTTAGTTTAGCCAGTTTAAGACTTTATAGCGCCGGCGGTATGAGTGCCGATTTACAAATTAGCGGCCTGACTCACGAAAAATGCAAAAATATTCGTCAGTTTGTACAAAGCTATCGCCACGATGAAACCGCAAGCGAGGTAGCTGCCAGTGAGTGTTGATGCTGCGCAAATAACGTCACCTTCACTTAACTGGCAAAAAGTGTCGCCCTGGGCGCTGGCTTATTTTGTGATGCATTTTAGTGTGCGCTTCATAAAAGACGGCTTATTTAATTTACTGCCCGTGTTGGTGGTATTTGTTACCCAAGTAGAAAATAAACTATTTTGGGGGCAAGTTGGGCTCGCGGTTGCTTTGACTTCATTGCTTGCCTATTGTTTTTTGTATTACCGTAGTTTTCGTTTTTGTATTACTGACGAGCATGAAATTTTACTTAATAAAGGCGTATTTAAAAAAGAGCGACTTACCTTAAAATTTTCTCGAGTGCAAAACGTAAATATAGCGGAGCCATTTTACTTCACCCCCATAGGGTTAGTTAATTGTATTTTTGATGCGGCAGGCAGTGTTGCTCAAGAAGCTGTTTTGCCAGGGGTAACTAAAGATTACGCGCAACAAATGCGTAAACGAGTGTTTGACTATAAAGCGCAGCAGCAACCATCAGTAGAGCTCGCTGATACAGCGCAATCTCATATTGAAGAGCAGAGCGAAAATAGTTTAGTTATCACCAATAAAGAAATTGCTAAATTTGGTTTAATGTCGAATATGGCCATTTTAGCACTTGCGGCAATTGCCCCTTTTATGAATGTGGCCATCGACTTTTTAGAGCAGCAGTTCATAACAAGAATAGAGGGTTTTTATCAGCAAGAGCTAGGTATGATGGCTAATGCAGCGGTATTTGCAGTAATTACTTTGATTTTTGTATTGGTATTTATTGCGGTGTTTTTATCGGTGACTATGTCGCTCATTCGTTTTTATAACTATCAGCTTTACTTCAAAAATAATAAATTCAAACGTATTGCAGGGCTGTTAGAGCGTCATCAACTATCAATTAGTTTAGACAAAGTACAGTCAATCGTTATTAAGCAAAACCTAGTTGCTAGGCTATTAAAACGCTTTACTGTGGAGTGTTTGCAAGCCAGTAGCGGCGGTGCTGCAAGCATGGCGAAAAAGAATAAACAAACCTTAGTGCTGCCTGTGCTCACGCAGGAGCAAGTTGATAATGTGTGTCAGTGGATTTATCCGTGGTTTGACAGTAAAAAGCTGGCATTCAATGCGGTAGAAAGGGCGTTGTTATATAAAAACACGGTGTTTTATGCTTTGCTACCGAGCGTTGCTTCTGGTTTTTTTATTAGCTTTATGCAACTTAATATATTAATTGCATTAGCATTATTCTTGGTATTAGCCGCGTTAGTGTTTTTATCTTATAAACGTTATGGATATTACCTTCATCAACAAGATGGGCGTTTTTATTTGGTGGTACGCAAAGGTATGATTGGTGTGCATTACCGGGTATTTGAGCTGTACAAAGCACAAAGCGCTCGCAGTGTGAGCACCTTTTTTATGCGTCGTTCTGGCTTAAAAAGCCTGTATATACAACTTGCTGCGGGCGGTGCGTACGTCCCATATTTAAAACAGCAAGATGCTGACTTCATTATAGATTTTACACTTATGCAGGCTGAGTCAGACCCTCGCAGTTGGATGTAACTTCCTTTGTTCAAAACTCAGATTAAATAATAAAGCGGGTGTAAATACACATTTGCACATGCTTTATTACACTTTTTTACTGCCCGTTTTTTCCATTTGATAATACTCTAAACATTATCAAATGTACTATTTAAGGGATTATTGTGAAAAAGTCACTCATTGCATCAGCCTTATTATTGGCTGCACCTAGCTTTGCTGCTAATTGGCAAACCATTCATACCGAGCATTTTAATGTTCACTTTAGTAGTGAGCATACTGATTTTGCTAAATCGACTGCTGTGGAGCTGGAAATTGTTCGCACTAAAGTGCTTGAGCAACAAAACCGTGCGCTTGATAAAATCGTCGATGTGGTGGTGTTTGACCCTCTAAATGCAGCGAATGGCTTTGCCTTACCAACCTCTAATAATCCTGTTATGGCGCTTTTTACTACGCCACCGCAGTCGGATACCGTGATATCAAATTCATCGGGTTGGCAGCAATTGTTGGTGCTGCACGAATACATTCATTTAGTCCATTTAGCGCAGCCAACCCGTAACGACTGGCAGCAAAAGATTCGCGGTGTATGGGATATATACGATTTAACCTATGGTGATACACCGCGCTGGGTAGCCGAAGGGTACGCCACTTTAATCGAATCAAAAATGACAGGTCGAGGGCGCTTATTTGATAACTATGCTGAGGCAATACTTAGAGAGTTTGCTCAGCAGGGAGCGCTTCCCACCTATGGGCAACTAAATAGCGATGAGGGCTTTATGGCGGGCTCTATGGCATATTTAATGGGAAGTCGTTTTTTATATTGGCTAGAGCAAAATTACTCAGAGCAGCTACTCGATAATGTATGGGTTCGTATGCGAGCAGTGAAATCACGAGATTTTGACGACGCATTTTCTGGTGTATTTGGGCAAAGCGCTGCAAGGTTATATCGTCGATTTATTGCAGAGTATACCTATAAAGCGATGCAACAAGAGCAAACCGAATCACCACTTAATAGCAAGCTTTGGTTAGAACTTGATTTATACGCTAGCAATCCAGCTCTTTCAAATGATGGTAGCAAAATTGCGATAGTTGAACGTGATGAAAAGAGTAAAACAAAACTAATAATTTACAGTACAGAAGACAACACCAAAGCACGAGATAAGTTTACTAAGGTGCAAAAGGAGCTCCTAGAGAACGATAAGCAAGATGTTCCTGATACCCCGCCAATCGTGTTTAAGCGCGAACAAAAACAAGTACTAAATCAAATTAATCGCGCAGGTATTGCTAACCCGCAATGGGTAAATAACAACACACTTTATTTTAATGCCTACAGTAGTGAAGGATCGGGAACTTATAACAAAGTGTCTGACATTTTTAGCTACAACACCGACACTGGCAACATAGAGCAACTTACAGAGCTGGCCGGTATTCGCCGTTTTAGTGTTACCCGTGATGGTGAAACACTTTACGGTGAGCAAATAAGAGCTGGGTATTCTGAATTAGTAAAAGTCGATCTTAATACACAAACAATCACGCCATTTTTTACTAAGAGCTTAAAAACAAGTTATGATTACCCGACTCTGAACCCCGATGAAACAAAATTAGCTTACTTATCAGCATCATTAAACGAAAATTGGCAGTTGTATATACAAGACTTAAACGGTGATGCCAGGCGGTCAATCCCAATGCCTAACGGGTATCAGTATTTAAGTCAGCCGAGTTTCAGTCAAGATGGGGAATCTATCTATTTTGTTGCTGGCCTAAATAATAAAACTGATATTTATAATTATCATATAAAAAATAACACCCTCACACGCTTAACTAACGGGCAAGAAGCGCTCGCATACCCGATTGAGGCTGAAGATGGCTCACTACTTTATTTCTCTATTAATGCCGATGGCCCTGATGTAAAAACGCTAACAACAAAAAACCGCACAGCCGTGACTGATTTCGCTGTAAACAGTGAAGCTCCATTGTTGATGGTAAATAAGCATACCCTGCCACCGGCAAAAATATATACCGATGAGATAGCAGAACAAAGCGATTACGCAGTACTTGATCAGCAAGCGACGTTTGCCTTGGGATCTCAGTATTATTCAGCGTCAACCAGTTTGCTAAGTGTAGGTATAAAAAGTAGCGACCTATTAAAACAACTTGATTTACAAGCGGGTTATAACATTGATTTGCATGACGGTGCATTACATGGCGGCTTTATACAAGCAAAATACAATGCGTTAAATACAAAGTTTAAGCTTGCGCTATTTGATTATAATTTGGATACATCACATCAATATCAACCTAGCTTAAACGCTGATATTGAAGCCCGAGGTGGTTATGCTGCAGTAAGCCACCCATTGAAATTTGGCCAGTTACATTTAACCCCAGAATTGGCCTATAACTATACAGATTATAAAAATAGCCATAAAAATTGGACACGGTTGAGTATTGCTCAAAGCTGGCAACATGACCGCCAAGCATTTGCTATTGGGCAGAGTATTTATGCCAGCATTTATGATGGGCAGAATCACAGTAGTCATTGGCAAGGTTATGACTTGGCAGCAAAAATATTTGGTAAAGCGTTTGATATACCACTTTTTGTTAACTTTGAGCAAAAGCAAAGAGATGACAGTAGCCTGACATTAGGCGGCTTTAGTTCTAATTTAATTAATCAGCAGCAAAGTAGTGAATTTGTGCTTGCTGCTGAACTGCCTTTTTATAGTGCAACCACTGAGCGCTACCAAGGGTATGGTGGTGGCGTTAGCTTTAAAGAGGGGATGCCTTGGCTTTATTACAAACAACATCAATTAGATAGCAACGTTTATGCACAAAGTTACGGCTTAAAATACCAAGATGACTTTAGCTTTGGTATGGGGCCTGCGGGCGTTAATGACTTAACCTTTGATATGGGGTTGTCGCGAGTAGAAGGTGACAGCTTTGAAGATGAAATGCGCGCGTGGTTAAGCTTTTACTATTCATTGTAAAAGCCTATTTGACCTGAGTCCTGTTTAAAAGCGTTACTACCCAGAACTCAGGCTATTTAGCTAGGTTACTCATTGCCTCTTAAGGATAGTAACTTAGCTTGATAAAGGTTTAGCCTTTGTTCATTTCGTTCAAGCTTAATTGCTTTTTCAAGCAGAGTTTTAGTTTGTTGATAATACCCTTGCTGATGGCGAATTTTTGCAAGCTCTAAGTATAACTCAGCAATATAAGGTGCTTTTGTAATGGCTAGATCAATACGGTTTTTGGCTTTGTAAAGCTGCCCTGTATGCAAGTCATTTTTAGCCATAGCTAATAGCTCGTAAGGGTCTTTTTCTTTATAAAAAAGCTCTTTATCCAGTTGTGATATAAGTTGTTTATCACCTAATTGTTCAGCTAAGCTTTGATAATTGGTTAGTAGGTTAATACTTGTAAAATCGTTCTCTATCGCTGCTTGATATATACTTTTTGCGCTTTGCGAATCCCCTATTCTTCTATGTAACACTGCCGCTAAGTTAAAAAGCTCAGGATCTTTAGGTGTATACTTATTGGCTTTTAATATATTTGAATATGCTAAATCATAGTCTTTAACAGCTAATGCAGCTGCAGCTAAATTACTATAAAACTTAGAAATTAAATCATTGATGTCAGCACTGCCAGAATACATACTCCCTCTGCTTGGGAAATAGTCTATTAATGAGCCCGGCCTTACAAAGGAAATTATATTTGGATCTTTTTTAGTGTCATTTTCTTCTGGGGCATATACTTTAGTTCTAAAGTGTTTTGCTACATAAACGAGGTTATCTTCTTTTGCGTAAACAGGCTGGCTGGTTACTTCTTGAAAGCTTGTTTCTAAACCTAAAAGCTCAGCATAACTTTGTGTTAATACTGCTAAGCTTAAACAGTTGCCATGCCCGTGATCTAGTGCCTGCATTGAAGTTAATGTATCACCATGATAACTAAAGTCGGAGAGTTTATTTTCTAGATAGTTATAAACAATTATATCCATGCGTATTTTGGATGCTTGCTGCTTTGCAACAAAAGCTAAAAACTTTGATTTTTCAGCTTCAGGAAGCTTAAAAAGCTCATCCTTAGAGACAGTCTCTTGTGTTTTAAATAAGTTATGGTTTAGCAAAGGGGGAAGCTTTAGTTGAGGCTGAACTTGAGGCGCTCTTGTACTTGAGCATCCTGCTACCGATAAAAAACCTATGACTATCAAGATTGTTTTTATTTTCATAAACCACTCCATTGTTTGAATTAACATTATACTGAAGTGGTATGTTTATCAAGCATTCGCATTTCGTCGTTGAGTTAAGCGATTTTTGTGTGATTGCTTTTTACGTTTGCGGCGGGTAAGCCATAAATAAAAACCTGTTCCTGCAAGCCATACAGGGCTTAACCCTATAATACACCATAGTATTTTACTGATAAGCCCAGCAAAATAACCAAAGTGTAGTTTTCTAAAACTGTCTATTACTTGCCAACCAGCACCAGCCTCTCGAATATCCCAGTTAGCCATGTGTTCACCTGTTTGCTTATCATAGGTTATGGTATTGGCATATTCACTGGTAAGTGGATTACTGGTATTTACTTCGCCATAAAGAGTGATATTTTCATCGGGCTCTCGTGGAAAAACTAAAAAAGTTGTATTAAAAGTGGGTATTTGCAGCTTGCTATCATTAAGAATCCGCTCAAAAGAGATGTCGTCACTATATAATTTATTTGTAATAGTGTGGTGCTCTTCTTCTGCGTGTTCTATTACTTCGTGATACCACACTGCACCATTAAAATAACCACCTGTAATCGCTAAAACGAGAAGAATAGGTGAGCCTAAAACACCGGTCATCTTATGAATGTCACTGAGTACTATTTGTAACGTTGCGCGCCAGCGTACGCTAAATAGTCGCTGCCAAAATTTACGGTAAATAATTAAGCCGGTAATGCCCAGAGTTAATAAAAATAAAGCAAAAAAGAACCCTAATACGGTACCTGTTTGCCCAGGTAAGCTTTTTAAGTCGTTAAGTAAAAAGGTGTAATGGAGCTCTAAAAACCAGTCGGTAAAATAATGAGTTGTGCTTACGGGTTCTGATAAAACTTCTCCCGTGTATTGGTCTAAATGCAACTTATACCAATTGTCAGTGCCACGCTTAACCAAATAAAGCCGGTCGGCGGTGGTGTTATTAAAAAGCTCCCAACTTCCGACTACATACTCAGGAAAGGCTGCTTCGGCTTTATCTATTAATGAGTCCATAGGTAAGCGAGCAGCTTGCTGCTGTACCACAAAGTGTTTGTCAGGCATCAGTAAGCCGTCTATTTCACTTTTAAACACTAAAACACTGCCAGTAATGCTAATAACAATTAACGGAATAATGGCAATTAGCGCCAACCAACTATGAATTTTAAACAGTGTTTTTCTCATTATTTTAGCTTGTATGTTAAATTACACGTATGCGCATGATAACAGTTATCATTTGTATTGCAATTAGTTGAAGTGGCGTGCTGTGAAGTTTTAGTAACGGTTTTTGTATACTCAAGTTGCCATCACTAAAAACTAAAGTAAGCATGAAGCTTGTATAAAACCTAGCCAGCCCTACAATGCGCGCACACAAATAAAGCCTTTAAAAACAGATGTTTAAAAAATGTTTTATTTCTTCCTTTTTATTAACAACAATGTAACGAGCGAGGTTTGCTTTGGCGTATTATTTGCCTATTTTGTCAGTGTTTATTTTGGTTTTTAGTTTTTTACCGTTACTTAATAAAATTATTAAAAACCGCAGTGTATCGGGTGTATCACTGCTAATGATGACATTTGGTTTAGCGCAAAGTGTGTACTTTATTAGCTACAATCTTTATTTTGCTCGCTTTTATATTGCCTTGCCGTTTTTTGCGACAGGATTGTTGAGTGGTTTAATTTTATACTTTTTTGCCCGTTATAATGCCGCTAAACGTCAGAAGCTGCAGTTACTTGGCATGCTTAGCTTTTCGTTATTACCTTTTTTGTTGCTGTTAAACCCTAACCTAGATACTGCCTCTGTGCTAAACGGCTTAACTTATGTGGGCTTAATTATGAGTTCGGTTCGGGTTATGCCACAAACCTATAAAACACTGCGAACAGGGAATATTAGTAACCTGAGTGCGCGCTATTTTAGTTTGCAATTTATAGCAGGTATCTGTGGTTTGTTTGCAGAGCTAGCCATGCCAGTGCAAAGTACTTCGCATATATTAATGTTTATTATGATATTGCTTACTAATGCGCTGCAATTTGCGTGTATGCAGTATTATCGCGTACGTCCTGTGTTGGCATAAAATTATAGTGACCGTTAATTTCATTTGTGGCACTTTGAGTGACCAATAAATAAAAAGTGTCCACTATGAAATTAACTATCCATCAAATCGATGCGTTCAGCAGTGAACTGTTTAAAGGTAATTATGCTGCCGTGATCCCATTGGAGTCTTGGCTTAGTGATGATCTTATGCTGAATATAGCTTCGGAAAACAATGTGTCTGAAACCGCTTTTACTTGTCAGTCGCCAGATGGAAGCTTTGCGATACGTTGGTTTTCGCCATTAATGGAGATTGATTTTTGCGGCCATGCTACTTTAGCGGCGGCCTATGTGCTTTGTGAGCAACATAGTATATCGCAGGTGTGCTTTAGCGCAGAGGCGGTGGGCAAACTGATTGTTAATAAAAATAACGATGGCAGCTTTGCTATGACCTTTCCTAAACAAGCCCCTGAAGAGGTTCAGCTCATCCCTGATGCTCTATTAGCTGGCCTGTCTATACAACCTGTTAAAGTGCTGAAAAACCGCCAAGCTTATTTTGCTATTTATGATAATGAGCAGCAGGTTGTAGATCTGAAAACAACCAATGAACAACTAAAAAAATTAGCCCCATTAGATGTGGTTGCAACAGCACCGAGTGTTGAGTATGACTTTATTTCTCGTTATTTTTGGCCTGCCAGTGGGGGTGATGAAGACTTTGTAACCGGCTCAATTCATACTGGGCTTGCCCCTTATTGGGCAGGGCAGTTTGGAAAAAATTCTCTCAGTGCTTATCAAGCCTCACAACGAGGTGGGAAGCTACACTGTGAAGTGGGTAATACAACAGTGACATTAACGGGTCATGCCGTAAGGTACCTTAAAGGCACTATTTACCTTTGAGTTAGTGTAAAAAAGGCCACGTATAACGTGGCCTTGGTTTACTCAGTGTTATTTACGCTTCTAGCGCTTTGCTAATTAAGCGGTCGATATATTTTTTATGTGCTTTGGTTGCGGTATCAGCGCCCCATGCAACCTTTTTATCTGCTATTTGAGTTAGCTGATATAGCGCGGCTGTTTTCGCTAAGTTATCGTATTTACTTGCTTTTTCTAGGCCTGCAATCGCAATTAACTGATTAACATATTCAATCTGTAAATTATGACTGACTGAATTAGCGGTTTTACTATCAACAAAGATACTTGCAGTTAAATCCTCCATAAATTGCGTAAGGCTGTATTCATTACCATATAAAGCAGTATCTGAAATACGCAGTAACACAGCAGGATGTAGTAGTTGCGCTAGTACACTCTTTTGCATACCTAAAATCATTTTATGCGGTTTAGGGTCTTCGTTTTTACCGTAATGATTAAACCCACGACGCTGCTGCTGCATAAAGTTATACAATGGCTGCATGCTTTGCAGTACATTTGGAGCAAACACGTACTCAGCTAAAATAGCCATTGCTTGGGTTTGACGCTCAAGTGGTACCGGTGTAAAAGGCTTTGCTGCATTTTCATCGCCCACGACGGCACGCTCTACATACACGCCACCAATTTGACGAGATACCACGCCTGCTTGTGCACGATACTGGCCAAATAGGCTGTTAGCTGAAGTAACAAGCTGTTGGTAAGACTCACCTTTTACTGTAGCTTTGTCTTTAAGTTCTGCAAAGAGCGTATTGATCAGTGCCATTCTATCTGCGCCGTAAGCTGCAGGGTTAGACGACAAGTCACCTATCATCACGCGAGGGTCTATATGGCGTCCAGGGGCACGCATGTCGTCGGCATCGTTACCAAAGGCCAGTGCATGTTCGCTTGAGCGAGCGAGTATTTTATCAAGGCGAGCTTGCTCTGCTGCTTCATCTTTAAGTGCTGCGCTGTAGCCGTAATTTATTGCCCAATCATCGTATGGACCTGGTTTAGTTTGGAAAATATCGCCTTGAGTCACACCCGTTGGCGCTATATTTGCTGGCGCATAGTCCATTACCGAGCCGGTAACTATGCCTTGGGTTTTACTTTTGTCGTGAACTTCTTTCTCATCCCACAAAATAGAAGACTTCATGTTGTGATTAAGACCTAGAGTATGCCCTACTTCATGTAAAACCAGCTGAGTTAAGCCTTGGCGTAACATTTGGGTATCTTCAATATCAGCGCCATTTGCTAAGCCCTTGGCCATTATTAGGCTTTGCTGTAATTCATGACCTAAAGAGCAATTGAGTTCTGAATAGTTGGTTGGCTGTGTATGGCTCATCGTGCCTTGAGTATACAGTGTGTCGTATATCCAGCGGTTTTTCATAAATACAAACTCAAGCATAATGTCTGAGCCTAAAATTTCACCGGTTAACGGGTTCGCTAATGCTGGCCCATACCCACCAAACGGTGGTTTGGGTGATGAAGTCCAACGTAGTACGTTATAGTTAATATCGCCGGCATCCCAATCGGCATCGTCAGGTTGTATTTTTACTTCGAGCGCATTTTTAAAGCCTGCTTTTTCAAATGAGGTGTTCCAAGCAAGTACGGCATCACGCACGGTGTCACGCCATTCAACCGGTGTGGTGTTTTCTATCCACCAGGTAATCGGTTTTACTGGTTCTGAAAGTGCAGCGTTTGGATCTTTCTTTTGTAAATCCCAGCGCTTAATGACATCTTGGTATGGCGCCCAGTCGGTTGACGTCATTTTATCAAACTGATTGGTGAAATAACCAATACGTGCATCATCAAAGCGAGGTTGGTAATTGTTTTCTGGTAAAGCCACAAATGAATGTTGTACTTTTACCGACACACTTCGGGGGTCGCTTATCGCACCTGAACCTCGAACGGTTGGGCTGCTATTGGTAAAAACATAATCAACAACCACATCTAGGTTGTTAGGATAAGGACGCTGTTTGATGATGCGTGATTTTTTATCGTCTAATTTACCTAATTTAAAACGCTTTTTAGCATTTTTATCGTTCGGGTTAGGCGTAGGAGACACTTTATGTAGCGCTTCACTTAAAAAAAGCTTATTTACATTAAAGGCTATTTTACCTTCTTCTTGTTTTTCTATTTTTATACTTGCAAGCACGGCTTCGCTGATATTAGCTTCACTGGCTTTGGCAAGTGCGCTATTTTCGTTAAATAAGTAGCGAGGGGTTTTACTAATAATATCAATACGATCAAAGTATTTTCTAAATTCAATCAGCTTTGTTTCACGATACGACCCACGAAAATGACCCGCATCAGTTACACCATCAATGGTATGCGCAAAGTACACAAAAGGCGTATCGAGCTGTGATTCGTTTATCACCATTAAGTGATCGCCGGTTTTTTCATCTTGGTAAAGATTAAAAATACCCGCAAATTCGGTTTGCCCTTTAATCATTTCAGTTAATGTTTGTGGTTTCTTTTCTTCTTTTTTTTCTGCTGCAACAGCATAGCTGCCACCAAGCGCTATACTCAGCGCCAAGGTAAGTGTGGTTAATTTCATCGTTTAGTCTTTTTTAGTTGTTAATGTAATTTTACTGTACGGTGTGTCATGCTTTTTCGCACAGTATGATTAATAAATACTAACCTAAAGTGATTAGCTTTATGATTTATAATGGTAAAAGATTGTAACAATACATTTATAAAGCGGCTTAACAGTGCTTTTGACTTACCTTTTATTTGCTGAAGAAGACCTTATTTATACCTTTTTGTAACAGTTGCTTACAAATGTCACGTTAATGTTTCATTAAGCTTTGGTATCATAGTGCTAATAGTAATTTGGGAGAAATAAACAGATGCAAGGTAATGTACTTAGATGGGCTTTTCCATTTGTAGCACTGGCATTAGGTGTTGCTGGTTTTGTTGCAATTAATGCGATTGCAAAAGAGTCAGACAAAAAAGAAGTCATAGACACTCGACCAACGGTGCAAGTTGAAGCCGTTTCCGCTAACGATCATCAAGTTATCATTAATAGTTATGGTGAAGTGCAGCCACTAGAAAATACCCAACTTTCAGCGCAAGTGTCAGGTGAAGTCGTCAGCTGGCATCCAAGCTTTGTGGCGGGTGGTGTTGTGGGTCGCGGCGAAACCTTATTTACTATTGAAAAAGATAACTACGAGGCTGCGGTATTGCAAGCTGAAGCTGAACTTGCCCGCGCTCAAGCGATGTTAATTGAAGAGCAAGCGCAAGCCAAAGTCGCAGAAGACGAAGCAAAACGTTTCCCAAATAAAGCACGTACAGATTTATTTTTACGCAAACCACAAGTGCTGAGTGCGCAAGCATCAGTTAAGTCGGCGCAAGCAGCATTAAAAAGAGCCCAACGCGATTTAGACAATTGTGAAATCACCGCACCTTACGATGCATTAGTGGTTAGTCGGAATGTGGGGGTTGGCCAGTTTGTTAGTATGGGCGCTCAAGTTGCCGAGCTGAATAATATTGAAACCGCTGAAGTGATTATTCCGATCGCAGGTTTTGACAGTGTGTTTTTACCTGAGCGCGTTAAAGGGGTAATGGCAACCGTTATCAAAACAGGATTCAATGGGTTTACTCGCCAAGCAGTAATAGACCGCGATTTAGGGATTGTTGATAACGCGACTCGCATGAGCAGTTTAGTGGTAAGAATTGAAGATCCTTACGGACTTACTAATCAGCAGCCTGCAATTAAATTTGGCACTTATGTACAAGTAAACTTTGCCGGCACTATGCTCAATAATATTTATCGTTTACCGCAAGAGTTAGTAAATAACCAAACCGTGTGGATAGTTAATGATGAGCAACAGTTAGAGCCGCGTAAAGTAAAAGTGATTCGTGAAGAAGGCGAATATTTTTATATTAGCGATGGCTTACAAGCCAACGATAAGCTCGTTACCACCTTACCGGAATACCCTCAAAAAGGCATGGCAGTAAAAATAGCCGGTTTAACAGAGACTAAAAATACAGATGCAGCAGAAAATGCATCCACTGAAAAACTTTAAGGTAGGGTGAGTTATGAATAACACAGAACAGCCCAATACAACCAAACAAACAGGGTTAATTGCGTATTTTGCTAACAACTCTGTTGCTGCCAATTTAATGATGTTTTTTATTATTGTAATGGGGCTTATAAGCTACTTTACTATTCAGCGACAAATGTTCCCTAATATAGAAGTTAACTATATTACTGTAAATGCAAACTACCCGGGGGCGTCGCCACAAGAAATTGAAGAAAGTATCTTAATAAAAATTGAAGAGTCGCTAAAAGATATAACTGAGATAAAAAAAGGGGTATATCGCGCTTTTCGTAATGGGGGTTCTGCCAGCCTTGAAATTAATACTGACGCAGAGCTTACCGACGTTCTCGATAAGGTAAAACTGCGAGTAGATGGTATCGCGACTTTTCCTGCAGGAATGGAGCCGGTTACCATTAGTCAAATAGAGTTTCGCCAAGATGTAATTGGCATGACGCTCGTGGCTGACCTACCGCTAAATGAGCTTAAGCCTATCGCAAATCAGGTTGAAGATGAACTCTTGCAGTTATCGAATGTATCTTTAGTGGTAAACGATGTGCCACTGGATGAAATTGCCATAGAAATAGAGCCCGATACATTGCGCCAATATAATTTAACTTTATCGGATGTAGCAAATGCGGTACGTCGTTATTCGGCTAACTTTTCAGCCGGACAATTAAAAACTGATGCGGGTGTTATTTCGGTTCGAGTAGAAAATCAGTTTTATTCTGGTGAAGAGTTTAGGCAAATTCCGGTAAAAATTGGCGCCAATGGTGCCAAAGTGTTGCTACAAGATATTGCTATAATCAAAGATCAGTTCGTTGAAGGTGAGCGTTACTTTAAATTTAATGGCGAAAACGCAGTTTATTTATCGGTAAAAGCCACCGAAGATCAAAACATTATTCCGGTGGCCGATTCGGTTAAAGCGTATATTGATCAAAAAAATAAAGAACTGCCATTGGGTGTACGTATAGAGCCGCTAATGGACTTTACTTACTATCTAAATGCACGCTTAGACATGATGAAAGCTAATTTGCTGCAAGGTGCAATTTTAGTCGCTATTATGCTTTCGTTATTTTTACGTTTTAAGCTCGCACTGTGGGTAATGATTGGTTTACCAGTGTGCTTTTTAGGTGCGATGATGCTGATGCCGTTATTTGGTATCACAATTAATATTGTGTCTTTATTTGCCTTTATTATGGTGCTGGGGATTGTGGTGGACGATGCCATTGTCATAGGTGAAAGTGCCTACACCGAAATAGAAAAAAAAGGCGGCGGTGTTGTTAATGTGGTTAATGGCGCTAAACGAGTGGCAACCCCTGCCACATTTGGTGTACTAACAACCATTGCGGTATTTGCGCCGTTTACGCTTTCAAGCGGCCCTGAAAGTTCCTTTTTTATAGGTATTTCAGTGGTGGTGATTTTATGTTTAATATTTAGCTTGATTGAATCTAAGCTGATATTACCGGCACACATTGCGCATACTCACTTTTCTCCTATTAACCCTGACGGTTGGCGAGCACGCTTTAATAAACGCTTTTTTGGCTTTGTAAATGGGCCGTATAGGCAGTTTATTGTTAATTGTATAAAGTGGCGTTGGACGGTGCTGTTTAGTTTTATTGCGCTACTAATTTTCACCTTTGCGTTAATATCGTCTAATCAGGTGAGAATGATCCCATCGCCTAAAGTGCCGCATGACTTCCCGCAAATTAATGTTGAGATGAACGATAACGTATCAGACATCCAAACTATTAATGCTATTCGCCAAATCGAAGCCATGGTGCTTGAAATAGATAAGCAAACCGAGCGCGAAGAAGGGCAAAAGATGATTCGCGATGTATTGGTATTTAACCAAGGTCGTACAGAGGCGCAGTTATTAGCGCCATTGGTTGATGAAGATTTACGCCCTTATAATGCCTTTGAGCTTTCGCGCCGCTGGCGTGAAGCGATGCCTAATATTGCGGGCGTTAAATCGTTAACTATTCAGGATGATGTTGGCGGTGGAGGTGGCGGCGGTAACGGTGAGTTTGGTTACTTACTGTATGGCTCTGATATCGATACATTGAATGAAGCAGGGCGTCGCTTTATTGGATTATTGCAGCAGCAAGAAGGCTTATTTGATATAAGCTCTACCATTGACCCTGCTAGCAAAGAAGTACAAATGAGCTTAAAACCAGTCGCCTTTGACTTAGGGTTAGATTTGGCCTCAATTGCAAATCAAGTCGGTGCCAGTTTTTATGGTGGCGAGGCGCAACGTGTTATTCGTCGCGGTGAAGAAGTACGGGTGATGGTACGTTACCCTAAGCTTACTCGCGAAGCGTTTTCATCGCTTAAACACGCGGTTATCACCACGCCCCAAGGCAAAGAAGTATTGCTAGGAGATGTGGTTGAGTTAACTGAAACCCCTGGTATTAGTTATATTCGTCGTGAAGGCGGTTATCGCACTGTTTATGTGTATGGCAACATTGATGAGGAAGTGATTGAGCCAGGCGAAGTGGTTAAGCAAGTAAAAGAAAATTTACTACCACAACTGTTGGACGAATACCCAAGTGTTAAGTCAGAACTAGGTGGCGCAATTGAAGAACAACAGGCGCAAGCTAATGAGCAACTGCTATTTTTTGCTGGTGGTATGATTTTAGTTTATATACTACTTGCCGTACCGTTAAAAAGTTACTCACAACCTCTCATTGTAATGTCGGTTATTCCATTTAGTTTAACGGGGGCAATATGGGGTCATTTTTGGTTTGGTTTAGATATTAGCTTAATGTCGGGCTTTGGTTTAATTGCTGCTGCAGGGGTGGTTATTAACGACTCCTTAGTGATGACTGATTTTATTAATCAGGCGCGTCGTGCTGGTATCAGTATAAAAGATGCGGTTATTGAAGCAGGCTGTGCACGTTTTAGGCCCATATTACTTACCTCAATTACGACCTTTGCAGGGGTATTGCCGATTATGTTTGAAACCAGTTTACAAGCCAAATTTGTAATACCTATGGCGGTAGCTCTGGGCTTTGCGGTTATGTTTGCAACACTGATCACCCTTATTTTGGTGCCGTGTTTGTATATTATTTTAACCGATATAGGCGCGCTATTTAAGCGCCCGTTCGCAAGTAAAAAAGCGAGCGTAAGTTAACATCACCCAGATCATGTAGCTGAAAAAAGCCAACCGTTTATAAAGCGGTTGGCTTTTTTGTTTTATGCTCATTAGTGCAAACTTTAGTATTGTTTTTAAACTCTGGTTACATTCTTTTGTTTGATTATTGCAACATTGCGAATTACAATCAGTCGGTATTGGTATTACACAATGGTTTTTAACCTAATACTTTAGTTAACGCATATTAGCTCACGAGCTAGTTTGCCTGTTGAAAGCCATATGTTATGGGCGACGTTTGACTCTTTAAGGTGTTGCAGTGTTTATACATTCATCATTAACGTGTGGAGAATGGTTAACTATTGGTTGTCTTGGGCTCGATCAGTATAGCCAGCTCTTTGTTGGTGATACGGTTAGTGTGAGCTTTTACGATGAGCATGGCGAATTAACTCAGCTAGCGTTTGATTATGAAATACTCTCTCCAGAGCAGGGCGAACCGCATGCTTGGAGTTTGCTGGTGGTTGAGCATATTAATATGCATATTCCGCTTGTGTGCGCTGGCAGAATGACAGAGCAAGGATTGGTGGTTGCGTACCGACATAACAAAATATTTGCACTTGAAAGCAGTGGTATTTGTAGCGCGGTGGTTCACTTTAATCGCGCTGAAAAAAATAAAAAATTAATCACAGTCAATAGCCTTGGATACGACGCGGTTTATCCTCAAAATGGCGATATGTACAGTGCGGGCACCAAAGTATTACAGCCAAAAACAGGGCATATATACCAGTGTAAGGCATGGCCATTTAGTGAGTTTTGCCGTGTGAATGAGAATAGCGCTATGTTTGAGCCAGGCGTTGGTGAAAGCTGGGCGATGGCTTGGCAGCAAATACAGTAAATCAACTTCCCTTAGGTATAACGACAACAATAAAAATTCTCGTAGTTTTTAGTTATCGAATTTATACCGCTTTAGCCCACTCAACTATGAGTGGGCTTTTTTATTTTTATGATAAACTGACCGCCATTGTTATTTTTTAAGCGGTTTTTTTGTGTCTTCTTCTGATTATTCTTTAAGCTTATTACCTAATTTCCCTGTTGCTAAAAAGCAAGCTCATGCGCTGACTACTCATGCTAAAACACGCAGTGATGATTATTATTGGATGCGCGATGATGAGCGACAAAATGCCGATATACTCGCACATTTAGCGCAAGAAAATGCCTATTGTGATGCACAATTAGCTGCCATTAAGCCACTACAAAATACATTATTTGAGGAGCTTAAAGGTCGTATTGTAAAAGACGATAACACTGTACCGGTAAAAGACGGCCAGTATTGGTATCACTCAGAGGTTCGCGGAGATGATGAATATGCGCGTCATTATCGCAGCCGCAGTATGGCAATGGCTGATAAAGAACTACTACTTGATGTTAATGAACTTGCCAATGGCTATGAATTTTATGAGTTAGGGGAAGTGGCACTGAGCCCCAACGAGCAATTAATGGCTTACTCTGAAGATACCGACGGCAGACGTATATACACAGTACGGTTTAAAGATTTAAGCAGCAATAAAATGCTCGACGATGTACTTGAGATTACCGAGGGGCAAGTTGTTTGGGCGAACGACAATAAAACCGTATTTTATGTAAAAAAGGATTTAAAAACCTTATTGGGTTATCAAGTTTTTAGACATGAACTAGGGACTGAGCAACACCAAGATGTACTGGTATACGAAGAGCAAGACAGCAGCTTTTTTATGGGCTTAGGTAAAAGCCGTGATGAAAGCTTAATTATTATTGATTTGGCGAGCACAGAAACTAACGACATGTGGGTGCTTGATGCCAATCAACCGCAAGGTGAGTTTACCGCTTTAATGCCGCGCGAAGAGGGGCATGAATTTGATATCGATAAGCTTGGTGATATTTTTTATATAGTAACTAACTGGCAGGCCAAAAACTTTAGATTAATGACCGCAACAAGCGACACCATTGCTGATAAAAACCAGTGGCAAACACATACCCCTCACCGTGAAACTGTATTATTAGAAGGCGTTGAACTATTTAACGACTTTTTAGTGCTTAGCGAGCGCGAACAAGGCCAAGCACGCTTTGTTGTGGTTAATAAAAACGGCGAGCGAATGAACCTTGAGTTTGATGATCCTTGTTACTACGCCGCTATTGCGATGAACCCAGAGCCAAGTGTAACCCATGCACGCATTTACTATTCAAGCTTAACAACGCCAGGCTCGCTCTATAATGTTGATTTAACCACAGGCGAAAAAACCTTACTTAAACAACAAAAAGTACTCGGTGATTTTAACGCAGAAGACTACCAGTCAGAGCGACTTATGATAAGTGCCCGTGATGGGGTAAAAGTGCCGGTGTCGTTGGTATATCGTAAAGATAGCTTCAAAAAAGATGGCTCAAATCCGTTGTTTCAATATGGTTATGGCGCGTATGGTATCACCATAGATCCTAGTTTTTCGAGTACATCACTGAGTTTACTAGACCGTGGCTTTGTCTATGCGATTGCGCATGTGCGTGGAAGCGAAATGCTAGGACGTTCATGGTACGAACATGGTAAAAAACAGCATAAACAAAATAGCTTTAATGACTTTATAGATGTAACCAAAGCGCTCACAGAGCAAGGATACGGCAACAAAAGTAAAGTGTTTGCCTCTGGTGGCAGTGCTGGGGGGTTATTAATGGGAGCTGTGGTAAATCAAGCGCCTGAGCTTTACTGTGGAGTGGGCTGCCATGTGCCATTTTTAGATGTGCTCACCACAATGTTAGATGAAAGCATTCCGCTTACAACAAATGAGTATGATGAATGGGGTAACCCAAACGACCCCCATTTTTACGACATTATTGAAGCGTATTCACCGTACGACAATATTAGTGCGCAACACTACCCCAATATACTGGTGACAACCGGCTTGCACGACTCACAAGTACAGTATTGGGAACCAATGAAATGGGTGGCTAAAATGCGTGAATATAAAACCGATGATAATATTTTAGTGTTTAAAACCGACATGGATGCAGGACATGGTGGGGCATCGGGTCGCTTTAAGAGCTTAGAAGAAAAAGCGCTAGAAATGGCCTTTTTTATCGCTTTGTCATAGCCCGTAAATGATTTTTACAAAAAAGCCTCAGTAATAACTGAGGCTTTCTATTTTTTAAAATAACTTAATCTAGGTAGGCTTTTAACATCCACACTAGTTTTTCTTGCTCTTTAATGTAGTCACTCATTAATGACGCGGTACCTTCATCATCAGCTTCAGCGGCTTGTGCAAGAATATCGCGCTGCATTTTAATTAAGCTGCTGTATCCGGCAAGTAAGTTCTCTACTGCGGTTACGCCGTCGCTGATCCCTTTTGCTTCTTTAATTTCACTTACTTCTAAGTAATCTGAAAATGCATGTAGCGGTGCACCATCAAGCGTTAAAATACGTTCTGCGATTTCATCTACTTTTAACAGTAGTAAGTTATAAATTTCTTCAAACTTTAAATGTAATTCAAAAAAGTTTCGGCCTTTAATATTCCAGTGAAAACCGCGCGCATTCATATATTGAATTTGATAGCTGCTTAAAAGCGTATTCAGTGACTTAATAATATCTTCACTTTTTGTACTGTTTAAACCAATTGCATTTACTTGCGACATACATTGCTCCTTAAAGAACCGTTTTATGAATTTGTTTACACCTTGCTCAATACAGTCAGTATTACCTAAGATGGTGTATTAATAAAATCGTTTATACATATTGGTGTCATAGCTAAAAGCTATCACCGTAGCTCGACTTTTTAAATAAGTTAGCTAACGCTGTTCAATAGATATGGGTTGTGTTTATAAAAATACTACCTTGAGCAGCGAAATTGTTTATTTTGTGAGTACAAAATATGATCTAAAACAAGCTTTTGACAGGCGCAGCGCACACTTATTTTATTTATTGATGTAGGTCAAAAAACGCTCATAAGTAAAGCGCATAATCACTATAACCCAACTTGATAGAGATCACTTTATTGAGTTAAGGGGCTACTTGATTAGATGCGGAGAGAAATTATGGAAGCTAAAACACGTAAAGAAAATAAAGCTGAACTCATCGTTATTGGTATTGCTTTGCTAGGGTTTGTATTAGGGTTAGTTGCGCACTTAGCGGGTGCAAGTTTTGCAAACTCTGATGCCTTTGGCTATATTGCTGCACCAATGCCCTTAGTGCTAGGTATTATATTTTTGATCAGCTACAAAGTGGCGGCTGCAGCCGAGGACTAAATGTCCTCATTCAAGCGCTCAAGAATATAATTAACGACTTGGCGTGAGTAAATCATACTGGTATGGCTTAAGTGAAATACCTTATGTTCGGCCATACCCTTTAGCTTGGTTTCATCTAATAATACGGTGCCATCAGAGCGGCTGCCTTTTACAATGAGTGGCATTAAGCCAATCGGTAAGTCGCCGGCAATGCTATATAGCTTGGCTTTAAAAGGCCAATCACCATTCTTAGAGAGTAAAAATTCAACACTATTTTTTAATAATAGCTCGAACCCTTTTTGCTGCATTTTTTCAGCAATATGGCTGCCAGTATGTGGCGTTCCTAAGGTGATTACCTTTTCAACATGATGACTTGGCGCTGAGTTTGCCTCTAAATAGGCGCGAGCAACTAAGCCCCCCATAGAGTGACACACTAAAGCAGAAGGCTCGTTGCCAATAAATTCATCTATTTGCGAAAAAATAGCATCCCGATTAGGGTCACGCGTATTGTAGGTAAGGTTTAAAACTTTCACCCCCGACTCCTCCAAGCGTGAGCACAACGGGCGCATAACCAAGCCAGACATATATAAGCCATGTAAAACAATCACGTGTTTAACTTTCATACGCCCCCTAATACCAATTTTATTAAAAACATGATCATTCTAGCGTATTAAATAATCCGCTACCTACGTTAAAAATTATTTATATAGAACAACTATATGTCACAATTTTCGCCTTGTTACCGACTTATTTACTTGTCGCTATAATAGATAACTAATTTAATGCAATTGGTATAACCTATTCTAGTTACATTAATTGCTGAGGTTTTATCTCAATGTTAGTGGTGTCGGTATTAACCCAAACTTCACCATCTTGAATGGTAATAGCCAATTTAATATTACGATCAACCAACGCAGCTAATAACTGAGTAGCAGCATAATCAAGGCTAAAAATGCTTAAGTTTTTAAACTCGTACAATTTAGGCTGATGCTTTTGCCACCAAATAGCTTGGTTATTCTCGCCATAGGTATATAAAATTACTTTTTTAGCTTTATTACAGGCTTTTTTAAGGCGCTTTTCATCTGGTAACCCCAGCTCAATCCACAGCTCTATTTCTTCACTGTAATTGACATGCCAAAGCTCCGGCTCATCATCAGCGCTTAACCCTTTGGTAAACTCTAAACCATCACAGCTATTAAGTGCAAAAGCGAGTAAGCGGATCATCAACCGCTGATCTGTTTCTGATGGGTGTTGTGCCAAGGTCAGGTGAAAGTCTTGGTATACGTGACGGTCCATATCGCTAAGCGATAACTGCGCCTTCATGATGGTAGATTTGAGAGCCATAGTGTCTTATATGAAAAAATTTGCGTCAGTATAGCGCAATTAAATGAATTGCCAGTTAAAATAGCTACAAATTATATGTTAGGAGTTAAAAAATGGCTATCCAGTGGTTCCCTGGGCACATGAATAAAGCCCGAAATGAAATTAAAGAAATAATGCCACAAATGGATGTGATCATTGAAGTGCTAGATGCGCGCATTCCTTACAGTAGCGAAAACCCGATGGTGGCTACCTTACGAGAAGGTAAGCCGGTCATCAAAATTCTCAATAAAGCCGATTTAGCTGATCCTAAAATGACGCAAACCTGGAAAGACTATTTTGAGCAAGAAAATGGCGTAAAAGCCATTGCGTTTGGTAACGATAAAGCCGCAGAAGTGCATCGAATTAATGAGCTGTGTAAAAAGTTAGTGCCGCATAAAGTCGGTGCCGATAAGCAAATTAAAGCCATGATCATGGGTATTCCTAACGTAGGTAAATCGACGCTCATAAATGTGCTTGCTGGGCGTATAGTGGCTAAAACGGGTAACGAGCCTGCAGTTACTAAGGCGCAGCAACGTATTAAACTTGATGATGGCATTATGCTTTACGATACGCCAGGGATGCTGTGGCCAAAAGTAGAGAACGAAAACTCAGGTTATCGTTTAGGCGCAACCGGTGCGATACGTGATACCGCTATTGAGTACGAAGAAGTGGCAAGTTACACCGCTGAGTATTTATTGCATGCTTATCCTGAGCTTTTAAAAGCGCGCTATAAATTAGATGAACTGCCAGAAAGCGATTGGGAGTTTGTTGAAATGGCGGGTAAAAAGCGCGGCTGTATTCGCGGTGGTAACCAAATCGATACGTATAAAATGTCGGAAATTCTAATTAATGAATTACGAGATGGCATTATCGGTCGTATTACCATGGAAACACCTGCCATGCGTGAAGAAGAAGAAATAATGGTGGCTGGATTGCGCGCGGCAGCAGAGGCGAAAAAGCAAGCCAAAGAAGAAGAGAAAAAACAACGCCGAGCACGTGCACGAAAAAACCGTCGTTAATTTATAAAAGCGCAGGTTAAGGCCTTACGCACTAAATTACAGACATAAAAAAAGCCCGTAAGGGCTTTTTTAGTTTCATATCTACCGTCACCGATATGAGCAATGTAGCAAGTAAATGAGTAGGGCGGAAACAGGTCATAAACAGCAAGGGGCGTTGTGGTTTATAACAGGTTTCCATAGCTGTTAACGTGCGCCACACGTTGTTTCAGGGTCGAGAAACAAATGAACTTTTCCGTCACAAGAAGTATGCTTCGTCTTGTTGATAGTGATTATCAATTAGATTTAAATAACTGTCAACACCTAAATGCAAATAATTCTTATTTTACCTTTTTGTTCATTTATAGCACTAAAGTAAGTGCTGCTTTTTGCTATACATCCCCTTATGCTAAGTTAAGTATTATAAAAATAATAACAAGAACAAAAATATGTTTTCAATTTGGTTTATTAGCCTTATTGCTGTGGTGTATCTAGGGATATTATTTGCAGTTGCGGGCTGGGCGGATAGGCGTAAGGTGCTTCCTTTTAAAGGTTTAACCTACGGGCTGTCATTGGGTGTTTATTGTACCTCATGGGCTTTTTACGGCACCACAGCACAAGCGGCTAGTAATGGCTGGTGGTTGGCACCTACCTATGCGGGCACGATTATATTATTTATTTTTGGCTGGCAGCTGTATTGTCGTATTGCGCATATTTGTCGACAGCAAAAGCTTACCTCTATGGCTGACTTTATTGCTACTCGCTATGGGCAGTCGTCGAGTTTGTCAGGGCTTATCTCACTTATTTCAGTGATAGCAATTGTACCGTATATTTCTTTACAACTTAGTGCGACCGCACAAAGTATTAATTTACTCACCGACCGAGCCCCCACTCAAAGTAACCAAGTATGGGCAGACAGTACGTTTTATATTACGTTATTGCTGGCTTTATTTGCTATTTTATTTGGCGCTCGCAGGCTTAAGCCCAGTGAGCATAACCCCGGGTTAATTGCCAGTATTGCCTTTGAATCAATTGTTAAGTTACTTGCCTTTATTGCGGTGGGCTTGTATGTGTGTTTTTCTATATTTGATAGCCCTATAGCTCTGTATGAACAGGCGCAAGCGCTAAACATACCAACACACGTTGCCGCGACTCAAAGCCCCGTTTATGTTTATGTTGCACATACCTTGTTGGGGATACTGGCAACGTTATGTTTGCCGCGTCAGTTTCATATGAGCTTTATTGAAAACAATAACAATAATGAGCTGGCAATCGCTCGCTGGTTATTTCCGTTGTATTTATTACTGATTAACTTATTTATTTTACCTATAGCTTACGCTGGACTGGTTTATTTTAGTGATAGTAGCGTTGGTCAAGATACCTTCGTATTAGCGCTGCCAATGGCGACAGATAATAGCGGGGTAACCTTACTGGCCTTTTTAGGTGGCTTTTCAGCGGCCACAAGTATGGTGATTGTGTCGGCAATTGTGCTGTCGGTGATGATCACTAATGATTTTATTAATCAGTTTATTTTGCGTCGCTCACAGTTAACGTCAAGCAGCCGAGGATTGGATAAAAACAACTTATTGCATGCGCGTAAAATTGTAATTGTACTTATTTTATTACTCAGCTATTTCACTCATAGAGTGCTTGCAGAAACCACCACACTTGCAACCGTTGGGCTTATGTCGTTTACCTTGGTTGCGCAATTTGCTCCTGCGATGATTATTGGTTTATGGTGGCGCCACGCATCGTGTCGTGGTGCACAGCTCGGTATTTTAAGTGGCTTTGTAATTTGGGGTTACACTTTACTGCTACCTAATTTAGCCAGTGGTTTTGGCAGCCAAAGTAGTTGGTTAATAGAAGGGCCATGGCAAGTTGCTTGGTTAGCGCCCACTAATTTACTTTCATTGAATTTAGAAAGTATTAGCCAATCATTACTGTTGTCGTTAGGGGTTAATACGTTAGTGTATTTGCTTGTACCACTATTTAGTCGTGCAACGCTTGCTGAGCGCCTGCAAAGCAATAAGTTCATATCTCAATTAAACGACTCGCGATTAAACACCACATTGCAGCCACTCAATTATGAAGATTTAGGGGCATTATTACAGCGTTTTGCTGAAAAAGACGCGAGCCATTCTTTAGTGCAGCAGTATTTTCCGCATGACAAAAGCCAATGGAAACGTATCGCTAATGTTGAGCTTGAGTTATTAGTTGAGCGTGAAATGTCAGCGGTTATTGGTGGTGCATCAGCACGGCTAATTTTAGATGTAGCGAAAAATGAGCAGCGCCAGCCTTTAGAGCAAGTTGCTGAGTTTGTCGATGAAGCTAGCCAAGTGCTTAAATTTAATCGTGATTTACTGCAATCTACCATTGAAAACATTCAACAAGGTATTAGCGTAGTAGATAGTGAGTTGCGTTTGGTGGCATGGAATCAAGGCTATAAGCACATGTTTAATTACCCCGATAGTGCTTTATATATAGGCCGACCCGTTGCCGATATTATTCGCTTTAACGCTGAGCGAGGCTTATTTCGTGGTGAGGATATTAATACAGAAGTCGATAAGCGTTTAGCCTATTTAAAACAAGGCAGCGCGTATAAATATCAACGCGCACATAGTGATGGCCGAGTATTTGAAATGCAAGGAAATCCCTTGCCTGGTGGCGGGTTTGTAACGACCTACACCGACATAAGTGAGTTTGTAAAACAACAAAAAGCACTCACCGAAGCGAATGTTAGTCTTGAAGAAAAAGTGGCTACGCGCACTGCCGCATTAACACAGGCTAACCAAGCGCTTTCTAAAGCAAAGCAAGTAGCAGAGCAGGCAACAGTAAGTAAAACGCGTTTTTTTGCCGCAGCGAGTCACGATTTATTGCAGCCATTTAATGCCGCAAGTTTATTTTGTTCGCTAATGAACGAAAAAGCCCAAGATACTGAGCTTAAAGATCTAGCTATGAATATTAAAAATTCCTTAGCAAGTGCAGAAGAGCTACTTTCGAGTATTTTAGAGTTAACTAAACTCGATTCAGGTTCGTTTAAAGTACAGTTAACGGAATTTAATGTGAGTAGTTTAATAGAGCCACTGCGTAATGATTATTTAGCACTAGCTCAAGAAAAAGGCCTCGGTTTTATCGTTGAGTCGTGCGATGCGCGAATTTATACCGACAAAGCATTACTTAAGCGTGTACTAAGAAACTTACTTAGTAATGCTATACGCTACACAGAGTATGGTGAAGTACGTTTAAAAGTTTTACTTGATGAACATCATGTATCGTTTGTGATTGAAGATACAGGCATAGGCATTGCTACCAGTGATCAGCAGAGTATTTATCAAGAATTTAAGCAGCTGGGCGATAAACCTAACGCCGAGGGATTAGGATTGGGGCTTTCTATCACCAAACGTATTTGTGATTTATTAAATATTCCTTTGGTAATGGGCTCTCAGCTTAATAAAGGCACTCAATTTACTTTAACCATGCCATGCAAACCTAGTTTAAAAACACCAGCCACTGCGCATGTACCTGCCAATTCAGAAACTGAATTGGGTCGTTTATGTATTTGGCTTGTGGATAACGATCGTAATGTACTTGAAGCGCTAAAACAGTTGCTAGAAAACTGGGGCTGTGAAATTGCCACCGCCACTAACTTAATTGAACTTGAGCAACTCAAAGCAGAAAATACACTACCACAACTACTTATTGTTGATTATCAATTGGATGATGGTGTAACGGGGCTTGAGGTGATTGAACAAGCAGGATTAATGACGTTGCCTGCCATTGTTAATACTGCAAACCACGATGAGCAAATACGCGAGCGCGTACTTGATGCAGGTTATCCTTTATTGTACAAACCACTTAAAGCACCGGCATTAAAAAGAATGATAAAACGACTAACTTTACTTTAAGGTAAGTGGGTTAATAACACACCAGAGCCTTGTTTTTCATGATTTTTAGCTATGTTTGAATCACTAATTGCGGGTGAAAGGCATGACTTGCTAATTATTATCGATTAATTAAACTTACTCGATAACATATCACAGGCTTGCTGATAATGTTGCCAGTAGCCAATACTCTTACTATTGAGTGGTTGGCGAATTTGCACTTTGCTAGCAGTAGCCGAGGCGCTGTTGCTTTTATAAAACGCTAAACAGCTGGGCTGCCATTGTAAATTACAAAAATTAAATAATGTTTGAGTTTGCAAGGTGGCATCTGTTACTAGCTCTTCATAGTGTTGAATCATTACATTATTAGGATACTTTTTCTGAAAGTGGTTGATAAGTAACTTATAATCTTGATAAAAATGAGCAATATCTTGTAAGTCATAGCTGTAATGATGAAATGCACTGTGCGGGCTATATAGCTGCCTGTAATTTGCAATACAGCTATCCACAGGATCGCGCAGCATACAGACTATTTTTGCCTCTGGAAACGCAGCTAAAATAAAATCAATAAAGTAAAAATTAAAGGGTTGCTTGTCACAGCTTCTAGGTGAAGTCATCATGCTTTCGCAGCGCGATTGGTAGCCATTTAAGGGGTTATCAAGCGTAAACTTTTGAAATGCCTGCTCAATCATACGGATATCTAAAACATATTTTGACGCCGCAGTGCTTTGTAGTAGCTGTGCAATGTCATTTAGCTCCCCAAGGCCGGTCACCTCGGTACTTTGATTAATAATTTTTTCTACTAATGTGGTGCCTGAGCGAGGCATACCCATGACAAATATGGGTGAGAAGTCAGCGTTTTTTGCTGTTAATTGAATCTTTTCACTTAATGCTATTAATTGTTGGCAAAATATTTGGTGTTTGCTGGCTTCATAGTTTATCTGATGTTTTATAGCCAATTTACTATCACGAAAGTAACTAAAAGCTTGTTCATAATCACCAATATGTTCGTGATTTAGTGCCAAACTGTGATAAATCATTTGCTGTTCTGTTGCAGTTAAGCTACTACTAAGTCGTTTTTTTAGTTCGGTAATATGTGTTTTTGCTTCAGTTGAGGTATTTAGTTCTGCAAGAGAGTAATGTGCTTGAAAGTAACTTGGCTCGCGTTTTATAAGCGCTAATAATAGCGTTTTTGCGTGATCTAATTGGCCATTTATTTTATAGGCAATGGCTAAGTTGTAATTAATTTTGGGGTGTGTAGGTGCGGCTTCATAAGCTATTTTTTGCCATGCTAAAGCATGTTCATAGTCACCAAGTCGAGTCGCTATATTAGCTAAGGTATCCCACTCTAGAGGCCCATAACCTTGATACTTGATAGCTTCCTGATAGTAACTGGTCGCCATTGTTACGTCACCCTTTAGTATCATTAGCTTAGATAAATGCAGCACATATAAAGGATGGTTATTGATTGTTAAGGCTTTTTCTATCAGTTGTATGGCTTTGTAGTTGTTGCCTGCAGCAATATTCACTTCGGCTAGTAGGTAATAGCAAAAATGGTCTGTCGCATCGTACTGTAATTGCTTAACTAGCAGTTGGTGAGCGGCGGATAACTGGTTATTGTTTATTGCTGTAAATACCTGTTTTTTTAACTGATGTTGATGTGCTGTTAGCATAAATAACCTTAACGAGAGGTAATAATAAAGCCTTGCTGATTATCAACAAGGCTTTTAACTATCGCTCAGTTTTATAGTTCAAAGTTATAAGTAAACTTCATACCAATAGTGCGAGGAGTTGTTGTATAGTGAGCGTATACGCGTTGTAATTCAGGTAACGCTTTATTCGCGCCAGAGGTCGACATACCAGCCCATGACTTATCACGGCGTACCGAAGTAAAAGCATACTTATCGAACAAGTTGTCGATATATAATGTAGCTGACCACATATCACCTGTTAACTTAGCTGATAAGTTGCTTAATGAATAGCCAGCTAATGTCTCACCATCGTCTCTTAAGCCCACTTTGGTAATCATATCGCTTTGTGCAGTCATACCGTAGTTAACGCTCAGTAGTTTATCGTCTAGCACATCTTGCTCATAACGAAGGCCGAATGAAAACTGATGCTCAGGGGCGCCGGGTAATCGATCCCCATTCATAGCGCCAATGCCAATACCAAATAAATCTGGTGCATCTTCAGTTAGTTCTGCTTTTGCATAAGCGTAAGTCGCATAAGCTGTCCAGTGATCGCCAATGATTGCACGAGATGAAATTTCTACGCCTTTTGAGTTTGCTGAGCCTGCATTTGATGTAATAAGCTCTTGGCCATTAACAGTAGAGCTACCCACTTGGGCGTCATTCCAGTCAACATTAAAGAGTGCAGCATTAAAGTGCAATCGATTTCTGAGCCAGGTTGATTTAAAGCCAAGTTCATAGTTTACCGTAGTATCAGCCTTATAGTCTTCTTCACTTGGAAGAGCACAAACAATTTGCTGTTCTGGTAACACATCTGGACACGGCGCAATACCATTACCGCCACCAATTCGAAACCCTTCACTGACAGTAAAGTAAGCGAGTACACCAGAATCAAACGTATAGTTTGCATTAAATTTAAATAGATTACCGTTATCATTGGCGCTAACATTTTCCATCTCAATTTGGTCAAGAGACGAGAAATTGCCAGAATAAAGTGGTGTAGCTGACCCTGCATTGGTGGAGATATCATATTCATATAAACGCGCGCCCAAAGTGATATCAAACTGATCAGTAAAGCTATAGCCAGCCTCACCAAATAATGCTTTTTCTGTTATTTCTGAATTACTGAGGGCGATATATTCTAGATCTTTTTGTACGTTCGCAATACCACCGCCCCAAAAGTCAGTTAAGCCTGGGGTATATTCGCGGTCATCTGATAAGTTTTCTTGCTTATTATAGTAGCCGCCTACAATCCAACTTAATGGGCCCTCTGAAGCCGATACTAAACGCAATTCTTGAGTGAAGTTATCTTGATCTGAAGTATCTAAAGTTTGACCAACAAATGCAGGAAAATCAGCGTAACCAGTCCAAATATCATAAAGTAAGTCGGTTTGATCTCGCTGCCCAGACTGCTCATAGCTTGACCAACCAGAGGCTGATACAAGTTCAGCAAAGCCTAAATCAGCTTTGATTTCTAAGCTAAGTAAATCGTTTTCTTGCTCGCCCGGTTCAAGCACGCGAGCTGCGTTTTCATATTTACCTACAGTACCTTGAAGTGCGCTGCTATTTGCTAATGCGCCATATTGTGACGTTGAGTTGCCGCCATTTTCTTGTTTTTGATAAAAGTAATTGAGTGTTGCATCAATTGATGAGTTTGGCTGCCAACGAACAGAAAAGCGTCCCGTAGTGATTTGCTCATCGTTAACGTCATTAACGCGTTGTAAGTTTTCATCAATATCATCTTGGTTTGTAAAATCTGGATTAGGGTTTGAGACCCCTGGGTTTCGTACTACGTATTTATAATCAATATAACCAGGTCTGTCATAATGATTAACGCTGGCACGAACGGCTAATACGTCATCGATAAGCGGGGTATTAAATACCAGACCAAACTCACCCCCAGTATCATCGCTTTCATTAATTGCGAATAAATCGCCACTCACGCTACCTTCAGTAATGTCTAATTGTGGTTGCTTTAATAAATAGCGTATAGCACCACCTAAAGTACCAGCACCATATAAGGTACCTTGCGGGCCAATTAATACTTCGACTCGATCAATATCAGTCAAGCGAAGATTAATATTAAGCGGTATTTCACCAACATAAGTAGCTACAGTGCCCCCATCAGAGCCGCGATCTGACGAGTTAGTATTTAAACCTCGAACAATAATTGGAGAGCCTTCACGACCACCTTGATCTGAAACTGTTAGGCCTGGGACCCAACGAGCTACATCTTCTAAATCACCAATGTTTTGATCCTTTATGACATCACTATTAAGCGCTGTAATATTTAAAGGAGCCTCTTGAATTGAACCTGAGCGACGTGTAGCAGTAACCTCAATCTGTTCAATTTCTTTATCAACTTTAGGCTTTTCTTCTGCTGAGGCATGATAAGAGGTGATTAATTGAGTTGTAATTGCGCAAGCAAGAATTTTTCTTTTAAACTTTTTCATTTTGACCCTGTGAATGTTTGTTTGATTATTGTTTTATATCAAGAAAGCATGTTAATGAGGTGTAATCAAGTGCGGCGGGTGTGGCTTTAAAATCAATATTCATTAATCTAGAGAGGTTATTCATTAAAAAGGTTTTTTTCGGTGTTTTTTAGTTTTTTATTGCATAAAAATATCAACATGAAATTTTTTAAATTTGGTTTGTTTTTTGCAACTTTACATCATTTGTTAACTTTTTGGTTGGCGCGTTTGGTGGGCAGTACAGTCCGCATATGAGCCAGCTAGTTGCCAGTGCTAATGTATGTATTAATAATTTCAGCTAGACAGCCTTAAAAAAGATTATAAAGAAATACTTAAAGTGTATTAATTTATATTAGCTCGCCTCTAACTTACCAACTTGAGATAGCTGATTAAACAAAATGCCTGCTTGGGTACGGTTATACACATTCAGCTTTCGCAAAATGGCCGATACATGTTGTTTTATGGTGGTTTCTTGAATCGACATTTCAAAGGCAATTTGTTTGTTCAAGAGCCCGTCGGCTATCATCGCGAGTACACGGTATTGCTGTGGAGTGAGTTTTTCTAGGTTGCGGGCAAAATTGCTCTGTTCGTCATTAACAACCACATCAGTTAAGTCAATATCTGTTGGCAACCAGGAGTCTCCATTGAGTACATGTTCAATGGCTTCACTGATCACATCAAGGGATGATGACTTTGGAATATAGCCTGCAGCACCTAAGCTCATGGCTTGTTTTATGATAGTGGGGGTTTCGTTAGCCGATACCATAATAATTAATATATCAGGGTATTGATTTCTTAGTTGCGAGAGCGCTTGTAAACCATTGGCGCCAGGAATTGTTAAATCTAAAAATATCAGCTCTATCTCGGGGTGTGATTTTAATAAGCTAAACAAACCGTCGATATCGCTGGTTTCTTTTATATATTGTTCTGGTACTGAAGTCGCTGCTGCTTGACGTAGCGCACTTCTGAATAAAGGGTGGTCATCAGCAATTATGGTATTCACAGCACAAGCCATTTCAAATAGTCTCCAATGCATTAAGTTATATGTGATTTTGCGATGTGAAACAAGGTTTGTCTGTGGGGATATACAGACAAACCTTAACGCTTAAATTAAATTTTAAAAACGATAGCCCACAGTGAGTGATATTGTGCGGGGGTCACCGTAATAACCAATTAAGGTATTATCGCCACCAAGACCCGGTGTGTATTTGCTGGTATCAGTTGGATCTGACGGGTCGGGTGCTACAAACTGGTAACCTCCAATCATGTATTCTTCATCGGTTAAGTTTTTACCATAAATACCCGCAGTCCAATGGCCATCTGCGCTATACCAAGTAACACCAATATTTAATAATCCGTAGGCGTCTTGTGTTAAGAGGCTATCTTCTTCGAATAACGCATAATCACCGCGATGGTAATAATTACCGTTTATAACGAAGTCGCCCATTTCTGTGTATAAACGATAGGTAGCGCCCAAGTTAAAAGTTAGATCTGGGGTGTTTGAAACACTAAAACGGTCTGATTTATCAAATGTTTCACCGGTATCAGGATTGGTATCAATTACATTTTCAAAACTACTGTCGATGTAACCTATTGACGCGTCAAAAGTTAGTGCATCGTTTGCAACATAGCTAAGTTCTAATTCAACGCCATCAGACTTAGACTCGCCAATATTACCTAAGCGCTGGTTTAAATCGGCGGCGCTGTCACCGGGTAATACCGATATGTACTGACGGTCTTTATGATCAAGTGTGAATACAGTTAAATTGGCGCGTAAATTATCATTCCATTCGCTTTTCATGCCTAACTCAATAGAGTCAACCACTTCGGGCCTTGCTGCAGGTTCTGCTGTTGTAGCTCGTGGATTAAATGTCCCTGACTTAAACCCTTGCGAGTAACTAGCAAAAAACATGATGTCGTTATTATATTGATATTCAACACCCGCACGAGGTGTAAAGCGTGACCAATCTTCGCTGTCATCAAGTACCGTAGGCACGAGTTGTCCTTCTGGGCGAACATAACCCGGGATCCAACCTGATTCAGGGTAAACAATGTCAAAAATAAGACCATTATTTACAACCGCTTCTTTGCTGTCTTTGGTATAGCGCGCGCCAAGTGTCATTGACCATTTTTCATCAAAGTCGTAGCTTCCTTGTATATATGCCGCTTTACTGGTGGAATTGCTGCAACCGCTTACTTCACGCGTAAGCCCTGGGGCACCTAAACTTTGACCAAGCACACCTAATATTGCTTCAAACTGGCCACACGATTCGCCATCATAGTAATATAAGCCCGATACTAATTTGTAGTTATCGCCACTGTGATTTAGCTGCAACTCATGCGTGGTTTGTTCATCGTCATAAATGGCTGGAACATCAAAAATAGGTAAAGAGGTATTATCAAAGTCGATATTGGTTGGTGAATAGCTTTCTCTTGTTGCTGCAACGTATTTAATGCTGGTGTTTGCGCTCATATCCCAGCGAGCAGTTAAGCTCATACCTTCAAGCTCTACTTTGTTCCATGTAGGTAAACTAGTATAAGAGTCATACACGCTATCGGGTACAGGCGCATTCGTTAACAAGCTTGGAAGTAAGCGATACCCGCCTTTCGCGTTGGAGTCATCATCAGTTTTATCCCACGCAAAACGAAAGAATAAGTCATCGGTAGGGGTGTACTCTAACGTAACCCGTGCTGCGGTAACATCTTTGTTATAGTTTTCGCGGTCTTGATTATCAAGCGCTGACGTTAAAAATTCACCATAGCCATCACGGTTCAATGTGGCAAAACCAAAACCAACATAGAGTTTTTCGTCAATAAGCGGGAGCTGCCCAGTGACTTTTAAATCTTTTTGGCTGTAGCTGCCTACGGTGCCTTGAATATTTAGCGTTGCATCTCCGCTCATTTCTTTGGTGACATACTTTACTGCACCACCAATAGTGTTTTTGCCATATAGCGTACCTTGTGGGCCACGTAACACCTCAATTTGTTGTACATCAAGTAAGTCGAGCACGGCACCTTGCGGGCGGGCGATGTATACATCATCAATGTAAATACCTACGCCAGGTTCATAGCCCCAAAGCGGGTCTTGCTGACCTACACCGCGAATAAACGCAGTGATGGTAGAGTTAGTGCCTCGGCTTGATTGTAGCGTAGTGTTGGGTGAAAACTGCTGTACTTCAGTCATTACGCTGATGCCGTTTTCTGCTAATTCCTGTGCGCCAATTGAGGTCACCGCAACCGGAACTTCTTGTAAGTTTTCAACGGTTTTGCGAGCGGTTACTTCTATTCGCTCTAACTCTGCTTTTTTTACTTTAGGCGCTTGTTCAGCTGCCACACATGTTGCACTTAATAAGGCGAGTGAAACAGCGAGTGTAACGGGTGTGATATTTTGTTTGAGCTTTATCATTGGTGTGTTCCTGTTGTTATTAGTTGATTATTTGTTTGCTCATGTCACCTGCACTTAATGTAGAAGGTAGTGTTAAAAAATGAATTAGTACCATAGTGCTATAAAAGCTTAACACCTTGACTTATATGATTTTTATGTAAGTTTTATAACGTATAGTACCTTAGTGCTATGTCTTTATTTGCGCTGAGCGATAAAACTAACAACAGTTACTGCGATGTCACCTCATCTGGGTAATAACAATAATTATAGGAATGTCTATGCTGAGCATGATAGGGCTGTTAGGCGGTTTAATACTGCTGATAATTTTAACTTTGCGCGGGGTCAATTTATTTATTGCCGCGCCAATATGTGCATTGTTGGTGGCACTAACAAGCGGGATGGCTATATTCCCGGTGACTGCCGACAGTAATTTTATTAACGCGTACATGGATGGCTTTGCTGGATTTTTAAGTGCATGGTTTTTTATGTTTTTACTGGGCTCGTTGTTCGGTAAGTTTATGGAAGATACTGGTGCAGCAGATAGTGTAGCCAGTTACATTGTTGGCAAGTTAGGTATGAAGCATGCGGTGCTGGCGGTGGTGATTGCTTGTGCCGTGCTGACTTATGGCGGAGTCAGTGTATTTATTGTGGCGTTTTCGGTTTACCCGATGGCGCTCAGTTTATTTAAAGATGCCGATTTGCCGCGGCGCTTTATACCCGCAACATTAGCGTTTGGCTCAGTGACATTCACTATGACCTCTGCGGGCTCGCCTGAAATTCAAAATTGGATACCCGTAAAGTATTTAGGTACCTCACCCTATGCGGCATGGGAAGTAAGCTTAGTAGTGGCCATTTTTATGGCAACAGTCGGTTACTTTTGGCTAAATAAAATGATTAAAAAGGCGGTTGCCAAAGGTGAGCGTTTTGATGCTAGAGAAGACGACCCAATTATTTTAGAGCGTGAACGCCCTCATCCAATCACCGGCGTAATTCCTTTGCTGGTGGTGCTACTCTTATCATTTATGTTGCATGATGTTTTACAACAAACCGCACTAATTGTGGCGTTGCTTGGTGGTGTTTTAAGTATTGTGGTCATCAATTATAAGTATTTTCATAACATGGCAAATGCCATCAATATGGGGACCACTGGCGCCTTAGTTGCTATAGGTAACACTGCTGCTGTAGTAGGGTTTGGCGCAGTGGCTAAAGTATCACCGGCGTTTATTGCTGCTGTTGATGCTATGACTCATATGCCAGGTAATGAGTTAGTGGGGGCTGCTGTTGCCGTGAGCGTAATAGCCGGATTAACGGGCTCAGCATCCGGCGGGCAAGCGATTGCACTACCGCTTGTGGCTCCAGGATATTTGGATATGGGGGTTAATCCAGAGCAATTACACAGAGTGGTTGCTATTAGTTCTGGTGCATTAGACAGCCTGCCACATAATGGTTACGTGGTCACAACTATACGTGCCATTTGTAAAGAAACACATCAACGCGCTTATTGGCCATTAGCCGCATTGACGGTGGTTATCCCATTGGTTGGGGTGGCTCTTGCGCTGAGCTTATTCATCACTTTTTAAGGAATTGCAATGAAAACAATATTAATAATAGGGTTGCTGTTTTTATTTAGTAGTACGGTGTCTGGCGCTGATAAAGCCGAGCCATTACTAGTAGAAAAGCAACATTTCAGCACAGAAAACTTCACAACGGTTTCGGGTACAACATTGCCACAGGTTGATATTGGTTGGGAAAGTTATGGTGAGCTTAACAAAGCCAAAGATAATGTAATCTTGATCACTCATTATTTTTCAGGAACCTCTCATGCAGCAGGTAAATATTCAGCCGACGACGCCGTAGCAGGGTACTGGGATGCGTTAATTGGCCCAGGAAAAGCCATAGATACTAACAAGTATTTTGTGATCAGCTCTGACACCTTAGTCAATGCTAATTGGCATGATCCACACGTAATCACTACGGGGCCTGCATCAATTAACCCTGCGACAGGTAAACCTTATGGCTTGGATTTTCCAGTGGTCACTATTACTGATTTTGTTAACGTACAAAAACGCTTATTAGAGAGTTTGGGCATTACTAAATTACATGCCGTGATGGGCGCATCTATGGGCTCTTTTCAGGCGCTAGAGTGGGCAACGCGTTATCCAGATCAGGTTGAACGCCTAATCCATGTTATTGGTGCAGCAACCATGGATGCATGGACTGTCGCTGCGCTTGAAAAATGGGCACTCCCCATTCGTTTAGATAAAAACTGGCAGCAAGGTAATTACTACGACAAGGAGCGCCCATTAGATGGACTTGCTGCAACCATGCTAAATATTACCCAAGATGCGATGCATCCAATTATTTATAACGCTAGCTTCCCTGACTTTAACGTACTTGATGAAGGCGCGTTAAAAGACATTCGTACCTTACCTAAGTTAAACCAAGTACTAGCACAGCGTGCAATGGCGCGTGCAAAAACCCAAGATGCAAATCATGTATTGTATTTGGTACGGGCATCACAACTGTTTACTGCCGGTATGGAAGGCAACTTAAGCGCAGCACTTAAAAAAATTAGCGCTAAAACACTGTTATTGCCTGCAACCAATGATTTACTGCTACGCCCTGAAAATATGCGCACTGTATATGAGTCAATGAAGTCGCTGGGGAAAGAGGTTCAGCTTTCTGAAATTGAAGGCGGCTGGGGGCATCTCGATGGAATTTTTTCAATCTCGCCTAAAGCGCAGCTGATCAGTGAATTTTTAGAGGAGTAGCAGTATGAGTAAAAACGTATTAATCACCGGCGCGGCTAGTGGTATAGGGCTACACATTGCTGAGCAGCTAGCCCGAGCTGGGCATAGCATTATTGTGACCGACCTTAATGAACAGGTAGCTCAACAAGCCGCGCAAAAAATAGTTAATCAGGGCGGTAACGCTCAGGGCTATGCATTGAATGTGGCAGATAGCCAAGCGATTGAAGATTTTTTTAGCACCTTTACGCTACCTGTGGATGTATTAATTAATAATGCAGGAATACAGCATGTAGCGAAATTAGAAGACTTTCCTGCAGATAAGTGGCTGCTTTTACAGCAAGTGATGTTGGTAGGTCCCGCAATGATGACTAAAGCGGTACTGCCACGCATGCGTGAGCAAGATTTTGGCCGCATTATTAATATAGGTTCTATTCACGCCATGGTGGCCTCTAAGTATAAATCTGCTTATATCGCCGCGAAGCATGGCTTAATTGGCTTTGCTAAAACCATGGCATTAGAAACAGGTGATGCCAATATTACTATTAATACAGTGTGCCCAGCGTATGTAAAAACGCCATTAGTGGAGCAGCAAATTGCCGCACAAGCCAAAGAGCATGGTATTTCTGAGCAACAAGTAATTGACACCATTATGCTGGCACCCATGCCGAAAAAGGCATTTATCGGCTTAGACGAAATCTTGCATACCGTGAGTTTTTTAATGGCAGATGCTGCACGCAACATAACCGCTCAAGCAATCGCTATTGATGGCGGTTGGACTGCACAATAGGAGGAGCCAATGGCAGGTTTTGATAAAGTAGTAACAAGCTACAGTGACGCTATGACTGGGCTTGAAGATGGCATGACCGTGATTGCTGGTGGTTTTGGTTTGTGTGGTATTCCTGAAGGCTTGATTGCACAAATTAAACGCCAAGGGACACGTAATTTAACCGTAGTATCTAATAATTGTGGTGTTGATGGTTTTGGGCTTGGATTGTTACTTGAAGACAAGCAAATTAGCAAAATGATTGCCTCGTATGTGGGCGAAAATGCGTTATTTGAGCAGCAGTTACTAAGTGGCGAGTTAGATGTTGAACTAACGCCACAAGGGACGCTAGCCGAAAAAATGCGCGCAGGCGGCGCCGGAATTCCAGCGTTTTATACCGCAACGGGTGTCGGTACGCCTGTGGCTGAAGGTAAAGAAACCCGTTCAATCAAGGGGCGCGAATATTTATTAGAGCCCAGTATAATCGGTGACTTTGCCATTGTTAAAGCATGGAAAGCGGATCGCTACGGTAACTGTATTTATCGTCATACAGCGATGAACTTTAATCCTATGGCAGCCACCGCTGGTAAAATTACCGTATTAGAGGTTGAAGAAATTGTCGAGCCCGGAGAGCTTGAGCCAAGCCAAATTCATACGCCAGGTATTTATATCGATCGCGTTATTAAAGGTGAGTTTGAAAAGCGTATTGAAAAAACCACTACTCGAGCGGCAAAGTCCTAAGGAGCACATAATGGCATTAACACGAGAGCAAATAGCAAAACGCGTGGCAATGGAATTACAAGATGGCTACTACGTTAACTTAGGAATAGGGATACCTACATTGGTGGCCAATTATGTGCCTAAGGGCATTGAGGTAATGCTGCAATCAGAAAATGGGTTACTGGGCATGGGGCCCTATCCTACCGCTGAAAATGTAGATGCCGATATGATCAACGCAGGAAAAGAAACAGTAACCGCAGCTACGGGTGCCGCTATTTTTAGCTCTGCTGAGAGCTTTGCCATGATCCGTGGTGGCCACGTTGATTTAACCGTGCTGGGTGCGTTTGAAGTGGACCAAAGCGGCAACATTGCCAGTTGGATGATCCCTAATAAATTGGTCAAAGGTATGGGCGGGGCGATGGATTTAGTGGCGGGGGCAAAAAACATTATTTGCACTATGACCCATGCTAATAAACACGGTGAATCAAAGCTACTGAATGAATGCAACCTACCGTTAACCGGTGTTGGTTGTATCAATAAAGTAATTACTGATTTGGCTCTATTAGAAATAAAAGATGGCGCTTTTCATTTATTAGAATGTGCACCCGGTGTGACTATTGATGAAATCAAAGCCAAAACTGCGGGTAATTTAGTTATTAGCGACAAAGTCAAAACTATGAGTTTTGAGTGATTTTACTAACGATTTGCATGGGGCAAAATAATTGTATTTGCTTCATGCCATTACTCAGTTGCGCTTTTGATGTTCAACAATGACGCTGATAAAGACTTAAGTCGTTTAAATACAGTTTATAATATGCCTCTTTTAAGCCCATCTCATACCTCAAAATATCTTTAAAGCAAGTTTTTTATAAATTGATTGCATTTTAAGCGACTTCTATGGTGATGTTCGCTTTAAGTAATGCTATACTCCCGCCGAATAATTTATCGACTTTATTAAGAGTAAA
This sequence comes from Pseudoalteromonas sp. MQS005, assembly GCF_001661605.1. Lineage (NCBI taxonomy): Bacteria > Pseudomonadati > Pseudomonadota > Gammaproteobacteria > Alteromonadales > Pseudoalteromonadaceae > Pseudoalteromonas > Pseudoalteromonas sp. MQS005. The sequence goes on from NZ_LYRQ01000004.1 coordinate 76,552, forward strand.
ATTAATGGCAGATTTATCGAAGTACAGAAACATTGGTATTTTCGCGCACGTTGATGCGGGTAAAACCACAACTACTGAGCGTATCCTAAAGCTTACAGGTACTATCCATAAAACAGGTGAGGTTCATGATGGTGAATCTACAACTGACTTCATGGAACAAGAAGCTGAGCGCGGTATTACTATCCAGTCTGCGGCAGTAAGCTGTTTCTGGAAAGATCACCGTTTTAACGTTATCGATACTCCTGGACACGTTGACTTCACCGTTGAAGTTTACCGTTCACTTAAAGTATTAGATGGCGGTGTGGGTGTATTCTGTGGTTCTGGTGGTGTTGAGCCACAATCAGAAACTAACTGGCGCTACGCGAATGAGTCAGGTGTTGCACGTATCATCTTCGTAAACAAATTAGACCGTATGGGTGCTGATTTTTTCCGTGTAACAGCGCAAGTACAAAAAGTACTTGGTGCTAATCCACTTATCATGACTTTACCAATCGGTATCGAAGATGAGTTCTGTGGTGTTGTTGATGTTTTAAACAAAAAAGCATACATCTGGGATGAGACAGGTCTTCCAGAAAACTACACTATTGAAGACGTTCCTGCAGACATGGTAGAGAAAACTGATGAATACCATGAATTGCTTATCGAAACTGCTGTAGAGCAAGACGATGACCTAATGGAAGCGTACATGGAAGGTGAAATCCCTTCAATCGAAGACATCAAGCGTTGTATCCGTAAAGGTACTCGTGACCTTGCGTTCTTCCCTACATTCTGTGGTTCTGCATTCAAAAACAAAGGTATGCAACTTGTACTTGACGCAGTAGTAGATTACCTACCTGCTCCTACAGAAGTTGATCCTCAACCTCTTATGGATGAAGAAGGTAACGAAAACGGCGAGCATGCAATCGTATCTGCTGACGAACCTTTCAAAGCGTTAGCATTTAAGATCATGGATGACCGTTTCGGTGCATTAACATTCGTACGTATCTACTCTGGTGTGCTTAACAAGGGTGACACTATCCTTAATGCATTTACTGGTAAAACTGAGCGTGTTGGCCGTATGGTTGAGATGCAAGCAGATGAGCGTAAAGAGCTTACTTCAGCGCAAGCGGGCGATATCATCGCTATCGTTGGTATGAAGAACGTGCAAACTGGTCACACTCTTTGTGATCCTAAGCACCCAGTAACACTTGAGCCAATGGTATTCCCAACTCCAGTAATCTCGATTGCTGTACAGCCTAAAGATAAAGGCGGTAATGAGAAAATGGGTGTTGCTATCGGTAAAATGGTTGCAGAAGATCCATCTTTCCAAGTTGAAACTGATGAAGATTCAGGTGAAACTATCCTTAAAGGTATGGGTGAGCTTCACTTAGATATCAAAGTAGATATCCTTAAGCGTACTTACGGTGTAGACCTTATCGTTGGTCAACCACAGGTTGCTTACCGTGAAACTATCACTCGTGAAATCGAAGATAGCTACACGCATAAGAAACAATCTGGTGGTTCTGGTCAATTCGGTAAAATCGATTACCGTATCAAGCCTGGCGAAGTGGGTTCTGGTTTCACGTTCACATCTTCAGTTGTTGGTGGTAACGTACCTAAAGAATTCTGGCCTGCAGTTGAGAAAGGCTTTAAGTCAATGATGAACGAAGGTGTTCTAGCTGGCTTCCCAGTACTTGACGTTGAAGTTGAACTTTTCGACGGTGGCTTCCACGCCGTGGATTCATCAGCAATCGCATTCGAAATCGCTGCTAAAGGCGCTTTCCGTCAGTCTATCCCTAAAGCGGGTGCACAACTTCTTGAGCCAATCATGAAAGTTGACGTGTTCACGCCAGAAGATCACGTAGGTGACGTAATCGGTGACCTTAACCGTCGTCGTGGTATGTTAAGCGACCAAGAAGCTGGTTTAACTGGCGTTCGCATTAAAGCAGACGTACCGTTATCAGAAATGTTCGGTTACATCGGTTCACTACGTACAATGACATCAGGTCGTGGTCAGTTCTCTATGGAGTTCTCACACTACGCACCATGTCCACAAAACGTAGCTGACACAGTAATCGCTGCAGAAAAAGAGAAAAAAGCAGCTAAGTAATTAGCACTTTAACTCTTTAAAAAAACCCGCACTTGTTGCGGGTTTTTTATTGTCTGAAGGTTATTAAGCTCGAAAATTAAAACGTGCGGTCATAAAAAAGGAGCAACAGTTAGTTGCTCCTTTTTTATTTATTATGACTATACCAATCTTCAAAATAGCTGACTTAATTAAGCGAATTGGTATTAATTTAGCTTATTAGCTGTTTTTGTGATGAGTGCTTTAAACTTCTTACGATGTGATTCACTACTAAAGCTCTGAATAGGCATGGTTACTTTATGTTCTTGTGGTAACAGCGGTATTGCTGTTGAATAACGCCCTACAGGTGGAACGGTTATCTCTTTGAGGTGTACTTTAAGTGCCGCTAATGTTGCATCATTATCGACTTCACTCGGGCAGAGAAAAATCCCCCATTGTCTGAGCTTAACGCCTAGCTTGATACTACTTGAATAGCGCACAATAGGTGCAGCGAGTATGAGCCCTAATAAAATAGGAGATAACCACCAAAAAAAGACTGGCGTAAAGTAATAAGCAACGCTACCCCATACAATGGCAATCAGCGAAGAAAGCAATGTATAACTAAACGCTTCTTTCCATGGCACCATTCTGCCTTCACGCGGTTGAGCGTCCCATTTTACTTTTTTACCTAAAAATACACAGACTACAAAATATGCATGAAAAACCATCATTAATGGTGCCACAATAATGGCAAACACGGTTTCAATTATAGACCCTAAAGTAAGTTTTAATGCACCACCAAAGCGCTGCTTACGGTGTACTAAGGTAACAATCACGCCCATGAGTTTAGGCAATAATAAAATAATGATAGTTAGGTAAAGTAATGAGTCAATGAGTTCTGTTTTGGCTATTTGCCAAGTTGGAAATAGTTGATAGGCGCGATTAAAATAGACATCGCTATTTAAAGCGCGTGTTACCGCATCTATGGTACTTAACGCCAGCATAGATAACCAAATGAGTGATGATATATACGCGGTTGCACCCAGTAAAAAATGCAGCTTACTCATTAGCTTTAATTTTGCTGATGATAATAAGCCAAGGTGTTGAATATTACCTTGAACCCAGCGTCTATCGCGTACAGCATAATCTAATATGTTGCTCGGAACTTCCTCGTAACTGCCTTCAATATCGGCAAGTAATAATACGTCCCAATTCGCGCTATGTAATAAAGAGGCTTCCACAAAATCATGACTTAAAATTTCACCACCAAAAGGCGCTTTACCTTTTAGTGTTGGCAAGCCACAGCAATCAATAAATGCTTTGACGCGAATAATGGCATTATGGCCCCAGTAATTGGCTTTGTCGGTCTGCCAAAAAGCAGAGCCGGTAGCTAACATTGGACTATAAAGAATTGAAGCGAACTGTAAAAAGCGTCCAAAAAAGGTATCTTGGCGCACAGGAATAGGGATAGTCTGAATCAATCCCGCTTGTGGATTATTTAGCATACTGGTAGTGAGCTCTAGCATGCATTGGCCAGTCATTACACTATCGGCATCCAATACAATCATATGCTCGTATTGGCTACCCCAGCGCTCACAAAAGTCGGTTAAGTTACCTACTTTACGATGTTTGTTATCTTCACGGCGACGATAAAATACCTGCTTTGCAGTATCACCTAAGCGCTCACATAACGCATGCCATGCACTTAATTCATTACTAGCAATAGCTGTATCTTGTGTATCGCTTAGTAAATAAAAATCAAAGTGTTTTAATTGCCCAGTTGCTTTTAATGATTGTAAGCTGACTTCAAAGCCTGCAATCACTCTGTGCGTATCTTCGTTATATATAGGCATAACCACAGCTGTTTTTTGCTGTGATAGTGCTTCACTGTTAATAGAGACCGGCTTTATTTTTTTAAGTGTGAGTGGATCTATCCGAAATAGCTGCAGTATAAAACCAATACAACCACTACAAAATGCGGTGACTATCCACGCAAAAGTAATAGAAAATAAAGCAAGAAGTGCATACTCAAGCAAGGTCATGCCATTTGAGTTTAAAATTTCAAACATAATTGAAATGCCATAGCCTGAAAGACCAATAGCAGCAATAGCAAATAACCACACACGAAGTGTTTTAAAAGGCATCGGCGTGCCTGTGCTTTGTTTACTTGATGTCATTTGGATACCAAACATAGCTCCATACCTCGCTCACTTCTTTATTACGTAGCTTTAGCGATAAACGCATATCTACAGGATCACTACCTTGGGGAGCGACTTTAAAAGCAACACGCCAACCTAATGATTTTGGTAATTTTTGCACTGTAATATCGCGGGCTTCACCGGTAGTCAGCTGAAGATCTGCGCTAAGTGCTAATTTTGCTGATAACTGATTGATATCAGGGCCGGTAAAGTCAACAGTAAATTGACGATGGCTTTTCGGCGGTGGATTATCTTCACCAGGTAATGCGGCACTACCAATACGCGTTCTAGCTACATTGGCCAAATTATTTTGGCTTAGATAATCATTAAACGTCGTCATCTTATAGCTAAACTTTAATGCCTCTCCAGCTTTGAACGGCTTTTCAGGAACCCAATAACTTACAATATTATCGTTTGTTTCAGTATCTGTTGGAATTTCTACTAGCTCAACACGGCCATTGCCCCATTCACCTTGTGGTTCTATCCAAAGGCTAGGGCGGTCATGGTAATGCGCTTCGATATCAAAGTAGTTATTAAAGTCACGGTCACGCTGCACAAGGCCAAAGCCTTTTGGATTCTCATATGAAAAAGAGGTTACACTGAGTTGGGATGGATTATTAAGCGGACGCCATACCCAATTACTCTCTTGTGACTGCGTGAGCAAACCATCTGAATCATGTACTTCAGGGCGGTAATCATCAAAAAACTTAGTGCTATTTTCACCGTGATAAAACATGCTCGTTAATGGCGCTATACCTAGCTTTTTAACATCTTTACGCGCAAAAATTTGCATGTCGACGTTAACACGTGTCTGTGTGTTTGGGTCTATTTCAAACTTGTAGGCTCCCGCTACCGATGGGCTATCGAGTAAAGCAAAAATAGTAATATTAGTTTGCTCTGGTGTTGGTTTTACTAACCAAAACTCTTTGAATGAAGGAAACTCTTCACCAGATGTTTGTGCGGTATCAATTGCCAATCCGCGTGCTGATAAGCCATAAACTTGATTAGGTCCAACTAGGCGAAAATAAGAAGCGCCCTGAAACACCATAATTTCATCTTTATAGTCATCGTTATTTAGTGGGTAGTGCAATCTAAAACCAGCATGCCCTAACTGTGTACCTTCAACACTTTTCGCTATTTCATCTTTTAGGTGTGCTGCTGTTCCATCATATTGATAAAAGTCTGTGCTAAATGGGAGACGGCTAAGCTTGGCATCTTGATCAACGATATTGATTTTGACTGGGGTTTTATATAAAAAACCTGGGTGAAATAGTTGCAGCTCATAAAGCCCTTCATCTTTCCATACCGATTGATCGTGTTTGAAGCGGATTGAGCGGTAGTCTTGATAATCAATACTATTAAGCGCTTCTATTTGTATGTTTTTAGGTGCAATGTAATCTTGCTCAGCAAGCTTTTTAGCACGCGCACTTATCACATCAAATAAGCTGCCTTGTGGTATTGCCGCTTCTAATGAGGTTGCTGCAATGGCGTTGTTCGTTCCCCACAGTGAAAAAACTATCAACATCCCTACCAAAGGTTTAAAAGCCCTTTGACAAGTTGATATAAGGTGAATGCGTTCTTTCATTTTGAATCCTTTATAAAAATATATTTACAGCGAGAGTAACGTCTATCTCAATGGTTTTTATATGGGTTAGCAGGACTGGGCAATTATCGTTTTAGCGCAGGTGTAGTAACGCAGCTTCACACTTTGTATTTATTAAACAATAAATGAAAGGTGTGAAATTTGATAAAGGCCATATCAAGGTTTGCATAGATAGTAAGCAATGTTTGCTGAAGCTTGTCTGAATTACATTTGTATAAAAAATAAAAAAGCCGCGAAAGCGGCTTTTGAGTAACTATATAGATATTTTAGGTCACAATACCTAATTGTTAACCGACTAATTAAGCTTAATCAGCATACTTTGTTGCTTTGTACGTTAATTTAACATTACCAAAAGGAATGGCGCCGTTTACACGCACTCGCCACTTACCTTCTTTAGGGTTGGTAAATGAACAGCTTTCACTATTACCGAAGCTTATTGAGGCGCAATCTTTTCTGAAAAGAGTCGGGTTTCTTTTATGGCGTACAAATAAGTTTGCATCACCCCAGCCACCGTCAAGGCTAACCGTTAGCTCGTCATAACCTTGTGGGATTTCAAAGCTGTAGCTTTTCCACCAAAACCACCCGCCAATATTATTAATTTCGCCAATAATTACTTCAGGTTCTGGCTCAGGTGGCGCGATAATGGTCGAGCGAATATCGACAATAACAGGGTCATGATCTGACGCTCTGTAAGGACCTTGAGCATATAAGGTTGATTGTTGTGCGTCAGATTTAAACTCAACGTTATAATCAAGCGAGATAGGCTCATCGGCATTAATGTGCCAATCGGTTGCACTGACTACTTTATTTAATAAGCTTGGACTGACTAGGGCGTGATCTAAACTACCCGCTCGGCCAGAAAAGCTATAAGAGTAACCTAAAGTGTTGCCATCTAGCTCAGCAACCACATTTTTAAGGCCTTTATCAGCAAATGCACGGATAGGATCTTCCATTGCATAGGCGTTCATGTCGCCAACAAGAATGATATCTTCATCATCAACCCCTGTTGGTTTGCTATTTAACCAATCAGCAAATGCATTGGCGCCAGCAGTTCGAATTTCGTTCCAACATGCTTGGCCGTCATTTTGATCAGCGTTTCCACCTGTTGCACTTCCACAACCACCTTTAGATTTTAAGTGAGCAACGGCAACAGTAAAGACTTCTTCTGTCTCTAAAGACTTAAAGCTTTGCGCAATAGGTGCGCGATTGCTGTAGTCAAAAGGCGCGTCAGTTGTAATCGCTGCTGTTCCTACTTGCTGTACTTTATCAGCACGATAAATAAGCGCGGTAGTAATAGCGTCGGTGCCGATTTTATCAACGCCAAAGTCCACAAATGCATATTGATTTTGACTGTCGGCATCATTAAGTGCATTTACTAAGCTTGCAACTGCGCTAAATTCGCCAAAGCCGTCATTTTCAATTTCCATTAAGCCAATCACATCAGCTTGCATAGCACTGATAGCACTAACTAGTTTGGCCTGCTGACGAATTAATTCTACTTCTGAGTCAGCGCCTCGGCTAGTTGGGAAACCGCCGCCTTGGCCGTCGCCATTAAAGTAGTTAAGTACGTTAAAGCTGGCAACACGTAAATCAGCGTCAGGGTTTAACTCTGGTGCATCGGTACGCGGATTCGTTGCTATAAACTGAGGTGTGACCGTTGGGTGAATACGGTAAGTGCTAAAACTGTACGCTAGGGCGCCAGTAACGGTATTTACTGTATCGCCAGTACGCAGCGTATTCTCTGCTGATAATCCAGGTACAGGGTAAGCAATAGGGTCGCGATTTTGACGAGTTGAGCCATCATCTACGAGTATTTTTTTAGTTAGATTTTGCGCTTCAACCGCATTTGCTGCCGCACCAGGAAGTGCAACTTGTGTCCCTTGATATAAACGTTCGGTGGCAAGCTCTAATTCACCGTAACGACCTAAACCATAGTTATTCGTGACAACTAATGGCTGCTCTAGGGTCACCAACATACCTTCAAATGCTTCTAACTCACTTTGATCGATAACGGGTAAAGTGATTTTAGTCGGATAAGCTGAAAGGCCGGTATCACAAATAGCAACTTGGCTAACATTACCAATTTGGGTGGCATCAAAGTACTCTTCAACAGTACCTTGTACGCGAACATGGTCGCCAACATTAACATCAGTATTGGTAAAGTAAACAAATACACCTTCAGAAGTAAGGGGATTTGCATCTTCATCACTATTAAGTGAATTTACAAAAAAGCCTTTGAGCTGATCATCTGCTTGGAAATCAGCTGTCACAACGCCTTCAAATTCAACCACAGTGTTAACCAGTGGACTGCTTGCGCCTTCACCTTGAATACTGCTAATTAATGTTTTATCAGCGCCACATAGTAAGGGATCTTCAGGTTCTGGCTCAGGATCTGGATTAGGTGAAGAATTCCCTGCAAAGATACCTAGATCACTAAAATCATCTTGATCAAATTGCAGCCATAGCTCACTTGGATTAAAAGCGCCATCGGCATCAGTGCGTCCGTTTAATTGAGTTTCTTTACGGCGCAGTGTTTTATTTTGTGTTTGTACGCCACCTTCAGACCAAAATGAACCTGGATCTACGCCGCGTTGACCAAAGCTATCAATAACGGTTGAGCCTTGCGTAAGTACCAGTGCGTCATCACCATTAAAGTTAGTGACGGCGCTGAGTTGATCCGCTTTTTCTTTTAATTCAACTGAAGCATTACCATTAACAATGACATAAGTGCTATTAGCAGCAAGTTCACCGGTTAAATCGAGCGTATTGTTTGCCTCTGTATTGCCATTTGAATAGAGACTTAGGGTGTAGCCATCCAATGACAGTGGGGTTGTCGAATTATTAAATAGTTCTACTGCTTTATTATAGCTACTGCCCTCTACGTATTCTGATATAACGAGGTTAGCGGTAGCGGGTGCACTGAGGCTTGCTAACACAAGCGCCAATGGCGTTATTTTTGTTTTCAACATTATTATTTTTTCCCGTGTTTTTGTTTCCCCAAATGGGACGCTTAGTGTAATGAAAAATGATTACAAATAGAATACAGAATGTTAACAATATTAAGTTTTGTTATTTTTTGAGGTAGAACGTACAGTTGTGTGTTTGGTTTTAGGTAAGGCAGAGCCTGTGTAGTGTGATTACTATCTATAAAAATAGGGGGTAACGCTGCATAAATGCCAACTATGTGTTGTTCTTAAACATAAAAAAGGGCAATAAAGCCCTTTTATATCAATATGCTTTTATTACTTATTTAAATAGCGGGCTGCCTGCTTTGCAAAGTAAGTCAGAATGCCATCAGCACCTGCACGTTTAAATGCTAATAGAGACTCCATAATAGTGGCTTCCTCACTCAGCCAGCCGTTATCAATAGCGGCTTTATGCATCGCGTACTCACCACTTACCTGATAAGCAAATGTTGGTACACCAAATTCATCTTTAACGCGGCGTACAATGTCTAAATAAGGCATACCTGGCTTAACCATTACCATATCGGCGCCTTCTTGCAAATCAAGAGCCACTTCGCGAATAGCTTCATCAGAGTTGGCAGGATCCATTTGGTAAGTTTTTTTATCAGCGCCTTTTAAGTTTCCTGCTGAACCGACAGCATCTCTAAATGGGCCATAGTAGCTTGATGCATACTTTGCTGAATAGGCCATAATGCGAGTGTGAATAAAGCCATCGGCTTCAAGGGCTTCACGAATTGCACCAATACGCCCATCCATCATGTCTGATGGGGCAACAACATCAGCACCTGCATGTGCGTGTGATAGCGCCTGCTTAACTAAAATTTCGGTAGTGACGTCATTAATTACATAACCTGCATCATCAATAATGCCGTCTTGACCATGCACAGTAAATGGGTCAAGTGCAACATCGGTGATCACGCCAAGCTCTGGAAAGGTTTCTTTTAATGCGCGTACAGTTCTTTGTGCTAAGCCATCATCGTTATACGCTTCTTCAGCGAGTAGAGACTTTTTATCTGCAGGCGTAACAGGGAAAATAGCAAGCGCAGGGACGCCTAAATCAACTAATTCTTTAGCTTCTTCTAGCAGTAAATCAATTGATAAACGTTCAATGCCGGGCATCGATTCAATGCTTTCACGACGGTTTTTACCTTCAAGCACAAAAACAGGATAAATAAGATCATTAACACTCAGCTGGTTTTCAGCCATAAGGCGACGAGAGAAATCATTACGGCGCATTCTACGCATGCGAGTATATGGGAAAAGGTCTAGTCCAGATTGGGCCATAAGTTATACGCTCCTACTGTGAGATTGGAAAATTAACCACTTGATTGCGGCCATGTTGTTTTGCTAGATAGAGTGCCTTATCGGCACGCTCAGTAAATGTTTCAGGGTTATGAACATCATCGGCAATATGAGTATAAACACCGGCACTAATGGTGTATTTAATCGTAGTACCTGCAACACTGACAGTGTTTTTTTCTATTGCGCACCGTATTTGCTCGGCAATAGCTAACGCACCTTGATTATTAGTATTGGGTAGCAGGACGACAAATTCTTCACCACCATAACGCGCCACTTCATCAAGAGGACGTTTTAATTGTTGTTTAATAACATCACAGACTGCTCGAATTACCTGATCGCCGGTTAAGTGGCCATACGTATCGTTGATTGCTTTAAACTTATCTATATCAAGCATAATGATGCTCAAGGGTGTTTGCTCACGGCGTGAACGGCGAATTTCCATGATTATTTTTTTATCAAAAAAGCGTCTATTTTTTACCCCTGTTAGAGCATCTTCCATATTGAGTTGTTCAAGCTCGCGGTTTTTATCTTCAAGTTCCCTAAGTGTGACTTGTAACTCAAAGGTGCGCTCATCAACTTGGTTTTCAAGTTCATGACGAGTGCGCTCTTGTAATTCAATCCGCTCATTTAAGAGCGCATCTTGCGCTGCACTTTTTGCAATCAACGCCTGTTGCGTTGTGACTTGCTCATCGCGTTGTAATATAAATAATTTTATGACGGTGTAGCTTAAGCAAAATGAGCAGCTTAATGAGGCTGCGAAGGTGAGTATTAAGCTGGATCTAGTGACGGTATACAGGCCTGTTAACGCAACGGAAAAATGAATGACTACAATTAAAAAGAACCCGAGTGCCATAAATAGAGATTTATTGGGGCTCGTGGGGTTTTTTCGTAGGTAAAATAATGTTGTGACAACATGATAACTTAAAATGACAGGAATGCTTAAAATAGCAAACAAAGCCACGCTTGGAGTAGGCAGCAACCCTATAAGTACAATAACCAATGCATATAAGGTGGTAATTATTGTTTGCCCTTTAACTAAGTTGGATTTAATGGGTATGCAAACATGGCGCTGTAAAGGAAGAAACAATACCGTGATCAGCATTAGCAAAATAGGCAGCATTAACTGTTGCAAGGCTGCTATGCTTGGGGGGGCATAACGAAACCCAAACCCGCCTAAATATGCTAAAAATAGGCTAAGCATCAGTGTAATCACACCGGCATAGGCAAAATAATGTTTACGTGAAAAAGCAAATAAAACCAAGCTACTGATAGCCAAAGAAAAAATAAATCCAATCAGTAATCCATAGTGCAAGTTAAGCATACTTTTATGGGCTAATAATGTATCTTGTTGCCATAAGGTGAGGGGGACGCGAAGCCCGATTCCCGCATTATTATTAACGTTAAGATAAACGGTGGTTTCGCTGTTAGCGGGAAGTGTTAATTTAACCAACAAAGACTCACTTTTAATCGCTCTATCAGATAAAGGAAGAGCATCACCAAGATGTTCCGATTTTAGTTGCTTCTCACCCATAAAGTGGTACAGGTATACATTGTTTAGAAGTGGGTTATCTAACGATAAAATTGGCTCTGTTGGCTTATTAAGATAATTATTTAGTTGAAATTGAATCCACACAGGGCGAGTTTCAAGACCTAAATTAAGCGGTTTATTATTAAGTGACTGCCATTGTTGTAAGTTGCTTTGTTGTGCATCTTCTAGTGAGTTGGGGGTAAACGAATAATGAATCGACTCTATTTTTTTTGAGCTAAATTCGCTATTTATATCAATTGCAGTTGCAGGGAAACAGGATGTAAAAAACACCATGATGAATGCCAGCAAGGTGCTAAAGATGCGCATTATTTTTTCTCTAATCCAAATAAGCGATTAAAGTTTTCACGAGTATGTTTTGCCACTTCAGATGCCGGAATGCCATAAAGTTGAGCAAGCGTGTCACACACATAATGCAGCAATGCTGGCTCGTTTCGTCTTGATTTTGGCTTTGGTTTAACTGTACGAGGAATTAAAAAAGGCGAATCGGTTTCTATTAATAAACGTTCAATAGGAATACTCGGTATAAGTTGTTGTAACTCCTCGCCACGTCTTTCGTCACATACCCAGCCGGTAATACCAATATAAAGTCCTAAGTTTAAGTAACCTGAGAGTGCTTGTGCATTACCTGTAAAGCAGTGCAGTACACCGCGAACAGTAAATTCTTTTAAAATAGTGAGCATATCCTCACTGGCATCACGTTCATGCAAATAAACAGGCAAGTTGAGTTTTTCAGCTAATGCGAGCTGACGACGCAAAACAGCACGTTGTATATCTCTAGGGGAAAAGTCGCGATTGTAATCTAGTCCGCATTCACCTATGGCAATAACCTGCTCATTTTGAGCAAGCTGAGTGAGTTGTTGCTCAAGCTCAGGGGTTGCTGTTTTAGCGTCATGAGGGTGAATACCAGCGGTAGCATATTGATTATAGTGCGCAGCAAGTGCTAATGATTCTTCACTGGAGCTGATATCACAGCCAATAATCAGCATTTGGTTTACGCCCGCATCTTTTGCTTTGGCGAGCACCTCTTGATGCTGACCATCAAATTGATGATTAGTTAAATTTACGCCAGCATCAATTAACGTGTATTGCATTACTGAGTACGTTTTACACGAATTGAACGGTTTTGATCTGCTTTTTTAAGTAAAAAAGAGTTGAATACGCCACGGCTAATAATAACAGTATCGCCTTCGTCTAATCTTAAGCTATCTGAACCAATTTGACGCCATTGCTGGTTATTTTCTAAGGTAATGATTAGCTCACCATAAGGTGCTTTTTTAACAGATGAAATCATTGACGTAATAGACTCTTCACCATTTTCCGCAATTTCTTTATGCTCTAAACCAAACTCTTTTGCTTTAGTGGCCACAGGCGCTGTTGCAGCGGGAGCCTCAGCTTTTACATTTGTTTGTGCCGATTTGCTTAGCTGGCTTTGTGCTGGTTGTGTTAATGACTTTCCGGCAATGGTGTTGTCGTAGCAGAGTAAACGATTAAAGTCGTTTTCAATAAAACTACAGGCTTGCAAAGCTTGCTCATTAATAGGAGTAGCGGCTAAAACCGGTACGCTGACTAAAGCGAGTAAAGAAAGTAAATGCTTGTTCATATTATTCCTCAGATTCTTGTTGTGGTTTTGCGGTATAAAATTTAGCTAAAATTAAACCAAGCTCAAATAAAAGCAGCATAGGTAGTGCCAATAGGGTTTGTGAAAGCACATCAGGAGGCGTTAAAAACATTGCCACTACAAATACGCCAACCACTATATAGGGACGCTTTTCTTTTAGACTTTGTGTGGTTGTTGCACCGCTCCAGCAGAGCAACATAATTGCAACTGGGATTTCAAATGCGATCCCAAAAGCAAAAAACAGCTTGAGCACAAAGCCTAAATAACTACTTATATCGGGCGCAAGCGTCATCATTTGCGGCCCTACACTGGTGAAAAACCCTAAAATTATAGGTAGCACCACAAAGTAACAAAAAGCAATGCCACTATAAAATAAGATAATACTGGAAGCCAATATGGGCATCAGCATTTTCTTTTCATGTTGATATAAACCCGGGGCTATAAACCCCCAAATTTGATGCAAAATCCAAGGAATGGCAGCAAATAAAGCAACAAACAACGTCAGCTTAAAAGGGGCAAAAAACGGTGCAGTAACATCCGTTGCAATCATAGTGGCTGTACTAGGTAAATGAGCAACTAACGGAGCAGCTACAAAGGTATAAATATCGTTTGCAAAGTAAATTAAGCCAATAAAAATCACTAAAATACTTAATAACGATTTAATTAGCCGGTCACGCAATTCAATTAAATGAGCGACAAACCCTGATTTTACTTCCTCAGTCATTGTGTTTTATACCGTGTATTAAGTGCATGAAAAAAAGAGAGTGCTATGTTCACTTTGAGTCATCTGTTTGTTGGCTATTTGATGCTGGCGTTTGATTTTTTTTATAGCTATGGGTGACTGATTGCGCCGCTTGTTGTAGCTCAGAAACAGAGTTTTGTAGGTCAGGACTTAAATCTTTAAGGCCTTGTTGCTCTGCTTTTTTTAGATTTTCGTGTAGTTCATACACACGAAGCTCCTCGCTCACCTCCGCTTTTACGGAATTGGCCATTGCTTTAGCTGTTTTAACCCAACGGCTTACGGTTCTAATAGCAACAGGTAAGCGCTCAGGACCAAGCACCACCAAACCGACAATAAATACAACAACAAGCTCCCACATTCCCATGCTGGTTAAACCTTGTCGTTGTCTTTAGTTTTGCTAGTTGTACTTGAATCGATAGGTGTTGATTCTGCTGATTTTTCAATGTGTTCTGTTTTATTTTCGCTGGCTTGTTTTTCAGCGCTTTGCTCATCCGACATCGCTTTTTTAAAACCTTTAACTGCGCCGCCTAAATCACCACCGATACCGCGTAGCTTTTTGGTACCAAATAAAAGTACAATGATTGCAAGTACAATTAATAGCTGCCAAATACTAATACCACCAAACCCCATGGTTTTCTCCTGCTTTTAAAGCCGTTAATATTAAGATTAAATGCTGATTATACGCCCACAGCGGTAAATAGCACTTAGTTTATGCGCGGCGCCAAGCCGCTATAAAGCCAACTACAGCACAGCCTAAGACAACGCCAGCAGCCATTAAGTTGTGTTGTAAATAAAATAATGCTGAAACAATCATCGCTGCACTACTAAAAAGTCCTAAAACCAAGGGCTTATGTGAAACCGTTGATGTTGGAGGTTGTGCGTGCGGTGCTCGTTTTAAATTTTGATAAATTAAATCAGGCAACTCAGGCATTTTTTCTGCCCAAAACGGTAAGTTTGCATACATTTGCTTTAGTACAGAAAGCGGGCCAACCTGTTGTTTTACCCAGTCTTCTAAAAACGGTTTTGCGGTTTTCCACAAATCTAGTTGTGGATAAAGCTGGCGACCTAAGCCTTCAACATACAACAAGGTTTTTTGTAATAATACGAGTTGTGGTTGAACCTGCATATTAAAACGACGTGCGGTATTAAATAAATTAACCAGTACATGGCCAAATGATATTTCAGCAAGTGGTTTATTAAAAATGGGCTCGCAAACGGTACGAATGGCAAATTCAAACTCTTCAATGCTGGTATCGGGCGGCACCCATCCTGAATCAACATGTAGCTGAGCTACTTGGCGGTAGTCACGATTAAAAAAGGCAATAAAGTTTTCAGCTAAATAGCGTTTATCTTCTTTGTTAAGTGTTCCCACAATGCCGCAATCTATGCCAATATATTTAGGATTATGCGGGTTTTCGCGCGACACAAAAATATTGCCAGGGTGCATATCTGCATGAAAAAAACTATCGCGGAATACTTGAGTAAAAAACACTTCCACTCCGCGCTCTGCTAATAACTTCATATTGGTATTTTGTGCCATCAGTGCTTCAGTATCTGACACCGGAATACCGTAAATTCGCTCCATAACCAGCACATTATTGCGGCTGTAGTCACTGTATACTGTTGGAATATATAGCGATTCTGAGCCTTCAAAATTACGCTTTAATTGAATGCCGTTAGCACCCTCACGCATTAAGTCGAGTTCATCGAGTAATGTTTTTTTATACTCTTTAACCACTTCTACAGGGCGTAAGCGTTTCGCTTCATTAATTAACTTACCAACAACTTTAGCTAATTTTTCCATTAAGGCTAAGTCGGCGTTGATTTGTTGCTCAATATTAGGGCGAATAACTTTAATAACAACATCTTGCGATTCGCCCTGCGCGTCAACGAGGGTGGCAGTATGCACTTGAGCAATTGAGGCCGATGCCAAGGGGGTTTGTGAAAACTCGCTAAATAGCTGGCTAATATCATCTATTTCTAATGCTTTTTCGATGATCTTTTGCGCTAATTCACCTTCAAAAGGTTCTACCTGATCTTGTAAAAATGCTAACTCTAGCGCGATATCGTGGGGTAACAAGTCACGACGGGTTGAGAGCATTTGGCCAAATTTTATCCACACCGGGCCAAGTTGTTGCAGCGCTAAACGAAGTCTTAAGCCCGGGGGTTTATTTTTGTGTTGGTTGCGCAACCAAAACAAACTTCCTCGTGCAAGTTTAGCAAACCAAGGTACTTTGTGTTTTGGAATAAGCTCATCGAGTCCGTAGCTAAGCAGGGTTTTAGTTATGTAATACAGTCGGGCAGTTGACACAAAAAATCCTTAGCGCGTTAAAGTGCTTTAATTAGGGCGTTAATGCGTTGCTCAATGGCAGCAACTTGGCTTTTTAGTGCTCTATTTTGTTGTTTAAATTGCGCAAGCTCTAATGGGTGAATTGTAATTGCCAATTCATCTTGGAACAGGCTAATCAAGGTGCTATCGAGCTGTGATTTTGCTTTTTTACCTTGCTGCTTAAACGACTGAAAGTGCAAATAAAGTTGTTGTGCAGGTGCATCCCCAACATACTTTGCTAGTTGCTCTGGCCAATCAATATCTAAACTTGAAAAGGCGGAGCTATAATTTTGAGCTATGTTTAAATCCCCTTGCAAATCAAGTTTGTCTTGACGTATAAGCTGGGTAAGCATGGCTGGATTTTTAAGAGCTAACAAAGTGTTTATATTGGCACTGATCATACAGTCAGCGTCAGCATGTGCTAATGCAGTGTAAAGATGTAGCTGCTGATTGGCATAAGTAATGGCTATTTTTTGCTGCCAATCTCTAACTTCAACTAATAAACGCTGATGTTCTACCGCTTTTAGCTTATCGACTAAGCTCGGGTCGAGTTTAAGCGCTTGATTTAATACTTGTTCAATAAGCGAAAGCACAAAGCTCGGTAGCATAAAAAAACTGCTTTCAGCCGATTGTTCTTTATTGTTTTCTTCAAGCGCCATAAATTACTAACCTTAGTATTTAAACCCACGGTGAAGTGCAACAATGCCGCCTGTAAGGTTTTGATAAGTCGCTTGTTCAAATCCTGCTTCGACCATCATCGCTTTTAGCGTTTCTTGATCTGGGTGCATACGAATTGACTCAGCTAAATATTGGTATGATTCACTGTCGTTAGCAACCAACTTACCCATAGTAGGTAAAATGTTGAAAGAGTAAAAGTCATACGCTTTGCTCAACAATTCTTGCTCTGGTTTTGAAAACTCAAGAATGAGTAAACGACCACCTGGCTTTAAAATACGATACATAGAGCGCAACGCTTTATTTTGATCCGTCACATTACGTAAACCAAAAGCAATCGTAATTAAATCAAAGCTATTATCAGGGAAAGGCAAGGCTTCGGCATTCATTTGTACGTAATCAATGTTGCCTACAAGGCCTAAGTTATGCAGCTTTTCGCGGCCTACTTTTAACATTGAAGAGTTTATATCACCTAAAACAACCTGACCGGTTTCGCCAACAAGCTGGCTAAACTTTGCAGTTAAATCGCCAGTACCACCGGCTAAATCTAATACATGATGACCTTTACGAATACCTGAGCTGGCAATTGTTTGACGTTTCCATAAACGATGAATACCAAAAGACATGAGATCATTCATAACATCGTATTTTGTCGCAACAGAATGAAATACATCAGCAACCATAGAAGCTTTTTCGGTTTCGGCAACAGTTTTATAGCCAAAATGCGTGGTCTTTTCAGGGTTCTCGTTCATGATTAATCTCTATCGTGGTAATAAAGACTAGTGTACTTGATTGTGCACCAAGGGTGCAATTTGAATATGATTTATCAGTTAATTTTATTGTTTGAACAGTGTACTGGGTTATTGAGAAGAGCGTGACTTAAAAGCGGCGTTTGAGGCACTTTTAACCAGCTGGTTAAAGTCGCCTTGTTGTTGCTCAGTGATCCCTAGTGAGAGAGAAATGGGGGGTAGTTTTAGATCGCTTTTTGAACTAATAAAACGTAGCTTTTCAACTCCGCTTATCACTTTTTGTGCAATAAGGTTAGCGGTTTCGGGTTCTATGTTAGCAAGTAAAACGATGAATTGATCTTTTGCAGAGCGCCCAGCTAAGCCACTTTGCGAAACATATTTTTGCACTTGCTTAGCCACTTTATTTAAAATCACTTCGCCAATGGCATCGCCAAAATTATTAATAAAATGCTCTAAATTATCAATTTGAATGGCAATAGCTGAGATTGATTTGTCTTGTTTTAACCATAACTGTGTTTGTTTGGTTAAATAATGGCGTTTATATAAGCCAGTTTGTGGGTCAATCACATGTTGTTTGCGTAAGGTATTAAGTTGTTTTTTAGTTGCTTCGTGTAGTTTTTTGGCCTGACTTAGTTGGTGTTTAAATTGTGCTTGTTGCGTTAATAAAAGCTGAGTTTGTTCATTAAGCCTTTCTAAAGCAATACGGCTGTTGCCAATATTATTTTCATCTAGAGAGTGCATACAGTCATTAACATGACCTGCAAAGTCATTTAGCTTTTTTTCGGTCTGTTGAGCATTTTGCGATAGTGAATTGATCACGCCATTGACGTTTTCAATCATTGCTACTTCGGTTTTATGCCCTTGATTTAAATATTCAAAATAGAGTTGTTCAATAAACAGCTCATCAATATTTTGATGGGCATCTATGGCATCATCAATGGCATTATTAAGCGCAAAATGGATTTTACTAATGTATGTATACACAACTTGAAAATTTAAGGGGGTAGGAGGCAAAACATGATGCTCTAAAAACATACATACTTTTGTCATTTTTTCTTGTGCTAAAGCCATGGAATCATGGAACATCATTTGCAATTACCAACCAAATACGCATAAATGCTGATTTATAAAACTCGTCCAATGAGGCAATTTGCTTCCAAGCAACGATACAATAATCATTATATCCGTTATTTAAAAGTAAAATGAGTCGGAGTTGGCTAAAATAGCACTATAATTTCAATAACCGTTGTTTTTCTGAGCAATTACTCTAAGTTATTTATAGTTTTGTATTAACTTAAGTTAATACAATGTCTCACGGGCGTATATTTTGCGCAGTTGGTCGTATATCTATTTGCTATTTATCTAGGCTACGATAGGTTTATCACATCTGTAATATTACTAAGATCACTCACTATGAATTTATCTCTTTCAAAACAAATGCGTCTTTCCTTATTAAGTGTCACTTTAGTGTGCTCACTAAGCGCGTGTCAGCTCACCGCAATTAATGCGGATCAACAATTTACGCAAGCGGCTGAAAATATCGTACAGCATCGCCAAAATGTTAGCCCGTATAGTAACCCCGAAGGAGTTGATTGCTACTTATTACCTAATTTGTCAGCTGAATTTTTAGCGCAGCAATATCAAAAAAACACCCAGTTATTAGCAGATTTAGATGCCATAGATGTAAGTAAGCTCAGTGATGAAAACCAAATTAACTACAGTATTATTCGAGCGCAAGTGCAAAATAGTGTTGATGAATATGTATTTAATACGCACTACATGCCTTTAACGTCAGAATATGGATTCCATTCAAGCCTATCGTTTATTGTTAATAGCTCTGATTATAAAACTGCACAAGATTATCAACACTATTTAAAGCGATTACAGCAAGTGCCGCGCTTTTTTGAGCAAAACATAGGTTGGATGCGCAAAGGATTAGAGGTTGGTTTAACTCAACCCAAAGCGGTGTTAATTGGTTATCAAGACTCGATTACTGCTTACATTGTTGATGACGTCACACAATCTGAATTTTATAAGCCATTTTTAAACAATACCGCGGGTTTAAGTGATAGTGAATTTGCAGATTTGCAACAACAAGCTAAAGCAATTATCAGTAGCCAAGTTATTAATGCCTACAAAGACTACTTAACTTTTTTTAATAACGAATACTTACCAGGCGCACGTAGTGATATTGGTATTTCGTCAACACCGAATGGTGAGGCCTTTTATGCAAATCGTGCTAAATATTACACCACCACACAAATGACCCCAAAAGAAATACATGAGCTGGGTTTAGCGGAGGTTGCGCGCATTCGTAGTGAAATGGAAGCGGTTATTAAAGAAGTAGGTTTTAAAGGCACGTTTGCAGAATTTATCCACTTTTTACGAACAGATTCGCAGTTTTACGCCACAACGCCTGAACAATTATTAAAAGAGGCCGCGTATATTGCAAAAAAAATGGATGCGCAGTTGCCTAAATTATTTCATACCTTACCGCGCAAACCTTATGGTGTAGCGCCGGTGCCTGCCAATATTGCTCCTAAGTACACTACTGGGCGCTATTCAGGTTCGAGCCGTGATGATCAAGCCGGCTTTTATTGGGTGAATACCTACGCTTTAGATAAACGACCACTCTATGCTTTAGAAGCATTAACTTTGCACGAAGCTGTTCCGGGTCATCATTTACAAATATCACTCAATGCAGAACTTGAAAGCTTACCTAGCTATCGCCGTGACGCGTATTTATCAGCGTTTGGTGAGGGCTGGGGACTGTATTCAGAGTACTTAGGCGTTGAAGCGGGTTTTTATCAAGACCCGTACAGCAACTTTGGTCGTTTAACCTACGAAATGTGGCGTGCTGCACGTTTAGTGGTTGATACGGGTATGCATATGTACGGCTGGAGTCGTGAGCGTGCAATGAATTTTATGGCCGATAATACGGCGCTTTCATTACATAATGTAAAAACAGAAACCGATCGTTATATTTCATGGCCAGCTCAAGCGTTGTCATACAAAATTGGTGAGTTAACAATTAAACGTCTGCGTGCAGAGGCCGAGCAAGCATTAGGTCAGCAGTTTGATATTCGTGAGTTTCATCATCAAATATTGCGCCATGGTTCAGTGCCTTTGTCGGTGCTTGAGCAGCAAATACGTTTGTATATACAAGCAGAATTAGCAAAAACAGATAGCTAATAGCGCATTATTTTGAAACTATAAAAGCGTGGTGTTATTTAATGACATCACGCTTTTTTAGCATTTAAGGATAAGTAATGAGTCAATTTATAATGTTCAGTATCGATGTGTTTGCCAGCTTATTTATTGTTGTATTTGGATTGCTGGTTATATTAATTGCTATTTTTTATGTTCGAGATGTTACCCAAACAAAGCATGCTATTAGGCGTAATTATCCAGTAATTGGACGTTTTCGGTACTTTTTTGAACGCCAAGGTGAGTTTTTTCGTCAGTATTTCTTTGCTCTCGACCGTGAAGAAATGCCCTTTAATCGCGCCGAACGCAGTTGGGTATATCGGGCTGCTAAAGATGTTGATCATACGGCTGCTTTTGGTTCAACCCAAAGCTTAGAAACGACAGGCACCGTAATGTTTATGAACTGCGCATTTCCTACCTTAGATGAAGAAGCCCTAGCGCCTAGCAATGTAACGCTTGGGCCTTATTGTAAATTTCCTTACACCACAAATTCGTTATTTAATATATCGGGCATGAGCTTTGGCGCGTTATCCAGTCCTGCTGTACGTGCACTCTCAAAGGGGGCAAAATTAGCCGGTTGTTGGATGAACACGGGGGAAGGCGGACTTAGTCCGTATCACTTAGAAGGTGGTGCCGATATCGTGTTTCAAATTGGTACGGCTAAATATGGTGTACGCGACGAGCAGGGAAATTTAAGCACAGAAAAACTAAAAGCCGTTGCTGCACACCCAGCAGTTAAAATGTTTGAGCTGAAAATGAGCCAAGGTGCCAAGCCAGGTAAAGGCGGTATGTTACCTGGGCGAAAAGTGAATGCTGAAATTGCTAAAATAAGAGGCATACCTGAGGGGCAGGATTCAATTAGCCCAAATGGGCACCCAGAAATAAAAAATCCAAACGATATTTTAGACATGCTCACCACGATAAGAAGTACAACCGGTAAACCGACAGGCTTTAAAGCGGTAATTGGTGAACATGCTTGGTTAGAAAGTTTATTTGCCGAGATAAATCATCGTGGTATTGAGTCTGCACCCGACTTCATTACCATAGATAGTGCTGATGGTGGTACCGGCGCTGCGCCTCAGTCTTTACTCGATTCGGTGGGGTTACCGCTAAAAGAAAGTCTTCCTTTAGTTATTCAGTTACTAAAAAAGCATGGCCTTAGAGAGCGAGTTAAAATTATTGTCTCTGGCAAATTAATTGTGCCCTCAAAAGTTGCGTGGGCATTAGCACTAGGTGCCGACTTTGTTGTGTCTGCACGTGGACATATGTTTGCACTAGGCTGCATTCAGGCTATGCAATGTAATAAAGATACCTGCCCCACAGGAATTACTACGCATAATGAACGTTTACAACGCGGCTTGAATGTTGAAGATAAAGCGCAGCGGGTCGCGAATTATAATAAATACATTCATTACGGTGCGGGGCTTATTGCACATTCTTGTGGCGTTACCAGTGCTCGCGAATTAAAACGCAAACATGTGCGTATAGTGCAAGAAAGTGGTCTTTCTGAGCCACTAGATAAAATGTACGAGCACTATCATTAAATATAGCTTAAAAGGCGCTTAAAGCGCCTTTTTTAATAAAATAAAGACTTAGTTTAGGGTCAAACAGACCCTAATTTAAATGGCTTATTAGCAAGCTGAAAAACGCGTCTTTAGTATCGCAAGTGTGGGCATTTAAAATCAATTGCTCACCCAGTGCTAATGTTTGTTTTTGTACGTTTAACCGTGCGGCCTCATCGGTAATGCCTTCTATATCAATTACATTAGCAAGGCCTATAGTGCGTCTAATTAGCTCTATGCCACAGTAGCCAATAGCATCTTGTAAAACATGTTTCATAAAATACTCTGCGTAGCCTGAAGCTTTAAGTGTCTCATCAGTTGTTTGCTTATTTATGAGCTCAAACCACTGTTGTTCAAATGTGGCGTAGCATTCAACCAATGTACTTAATAAATGGGTTTGATAATTACGACGTGCTACAAAGTCGTCAATGCGACCGTGCTGAGCACAGTAATTTAGTAGTAAGTTACCGATAAAAGATCCAATATCAAAGCCAATAGGGCCAAAAAAGCCAAACTCAGGGTCGATCATTTTAGTGGTAGTTTGATTAACAAAAATACTTCCGCTGTGCATATCGCCATGCAACAAGGTTTGTGGGTTCGATAAAAAGTTAGCTTTTAGCTTTGCTACTTCAGGTTTTAATGCCCCGTTTTTACGAATAGCCTCAACTTCAGTTTGTAATTGTGCCGGATAGTTGTTGCGTTCATGCTCTGTGTACGGATCGCTAAAAAATAAATCTTCAGTAATTTGGCACAATTCAGGGTTAGTAAATTGGCTAATACGTGCTTTTTTATCTTGCGCTAATAAATAAAAGTCAGAGTTATAAAAGCCCGTTTGGCTTAAATACACAGCTACGTGGTGAGCAAGGTTTGGAAATTGTTCAGCATTATTTTGCGCTGTTCGCAAAATTTGCATATCACCTAAATCTTCTAAAATGGTCAGGGCTAAGTCTTTATTGTAATGTAAAACAGTAACCGTATGCGCAGGGCAAATAGTCCCATGATTAAGTAAAACTTCTGCCTCAATGCGTGCCCTATCAAGTGTTAATGGCCACGACTCACCTACACAACGCGCATACGGTAAAGCTTGCTTTAATATAATACTGTTGTTTAGCTCATCCGTAATTCTAAATACTAAGTTGAGATTACCGTCACCAAATTCATAAGCGGTAAGCGCTTGCCCCGGCTTAAAAAAGTCGTATTGATTAGATTCAATTAATGAATTGATGTAATTAATAGCGTGCTGTGCATTAAAAGCAACATAGTTAGTCATGGTTTTATTCTCAATAAAGATGCATTTAAGCATTCTATACCTTTAAATGTTTAGATGTCTATAAGTCTAACTTGAGAGTTCTTCAAAGTGGTGTAAAATAATCCTACGCACTTCTAATCTTTTGAGCCTTATGCAAAATTTAATCGCAAGCAGTTTAAAATATGAAAATAGTACGCTGAGCGTACTTGATCAATATTTGCTTCCTCATCAACAAGTGTGGCATGAATGCCACAATGTAGAGACCATGAAAGAGCTGATCATCAGCTTAAAAGTGCGTGGTGCGCCACTTATAGGCTTAGGGGCCAGTTTATTAATTGCTTATTTAGCTGAGCAAGGTATGGCTAGAGACGCGCTTGCAACCGCCATAAATGAGCTAGAAGCCACTCGCCCAACTGCGGTTAATTTAATGCATTGTATGGCGGCGTTGCGCCAAGCGCTTAAACAAACTGATTATGTTGCCAGTATTGTTGCAACGGCTGAGCAGTTATTTATTGAAGATATTGAGCTATGTGAGCGCATGGCAACGCGTGGTGCCGAGCTAATAAATAGTGGCGACAATATATTAACTCACTGTAATACAGGCGCTTTAGCCACTGCGGGCATAGGAACGGCATTGGGTGTTATTTATAAAGCACAACAAGTCCATGGCAATGTTCATGTATGGGTGGATGAAACGCGGCCCTTACTGCAAGGCGGACGTTTAACCGCGTTTGAGTTGGAGCGTTGGCAAATACCTTACACCCTAATTTGCGATAACATGGCGGCCAGTTTAATGGCTGCAGGTAAGGTAGATAAAATTGTTGTAGGGGCTGATCGTATTGCTGCTAATGGCGACTTTGCCAATAAAGTCGGTACTTATAATTTAGCGGTGCTTGCGCACTATCATAATATTCCATTTTATGTGGTGGCACCGGTTACTACGCTTGATGTAAAGACTGCCCAAGGTAGCGATATAGAAATAGAGCAACGTAATCCACAAGAAGTGCGTGGTGTTAGTGGTAGTTTTGGCGAGGCATTGTGGGCTCCCACTAATGCTAATGTATATAACCCCGCATTTGACGTAACCCCCGCAAAGTTGGTTACTGGGTGGGTGTTAGATACCGGTGTTTATAACCAGCAACAAGTACTAATGGGTAAACTTAAAGATCTAACTCAATAATATGCGACTGAACTCTGAAAGAAACTCAGAGGTGCTATTGAGGTAGTTGGGGTAGGCTTTTTCTATTGATTTCAAGTCGCTCCCAGCTACTAGAAGCACGTTATTGTGGGTTTGTTTTTCTTGTTCGGCGTAATGTGTTAGCGCTTCTTGTTTTTTATTTTCTGCATATAAAAAGACTCGACCCATTTGTGTTTCGGTGTTGTGAACGAGTAAGGCAAAGCCAGTGTCTTTCGATTTATTTTTAATTTCGTCGACTTGGAATGCACGATTAAATGCATCAAGTTTATGAAATGCGGCTAGTTTTTTGTTTAGTGCCGAAAGCTCATCAACAAAGCTCTGCGATTGTTGTGAACTTAATTGATTTGAGCCATCTTTGACTGCTAGGAACTCACCCATGATAAAAAATAATCGCCTCCAATCAGTGTCAGCTGCTTGGGGATTAGTTTTTAGTGTTTCTTTTTCAATAATATCTACAATTTCAACTGTGGTAGCCCAAAGGTGCTGAAGCCTAGTGCGTAACTGAACTTCAATTTGAAAGCCTTTATAATCGTGAGATTCTAAATTGTTATAACTTTTATAAACACGATGAATACCTCTGTAGCCTGTCGCTTTTGGCTTCTCAATATAATCATATGATTTAACGCTATGAACTGCTTTACTCGAGTCTAAACTGGCGTTGAGTTGATATAAATGCTCTAGATTATCTAAGATTACTCGGCAGCCGCCTATATCGTGCATTCGCTTCAAATTTATTGCGTTTTCACTCTTACCATCTAAAGAAGCTCTTTGTAGCTTATCAATAATAGTTGGCAAGCGCTTTAAGCGTCTAACTATGGTTGCCGATTCTAGCAAATGAAGTTTTTTTACATGTTTCCATACGAGGTTTTTAATAATAGTCAGCGGGTATAAATGTGCTGCACGATAGTTTTGTACAACCTCTATTGCAAAGTCAAAATCACCTTCATTTTTACGAAAAATACGACCAGCCTTTTCAACTTGCTTACGTGAGTAGGCGAGTTGTTGTTTAGACTTTTGATATTGTTCGTTAACCATTAGAAAGCTACTCTTTATCAGCTATATTGCTAAAAATAATATTACAGAGTTAAGTGATTGAAGTCATCCTGCAAATAAATTTGTTTTATTTTGTTATATGTATAAATACACTTATAGAAAATCTAGTTTCAGCATGCGTGCGCTGAGCTCTATTAATTGAGAAAGGGAAATTGCTCTGCAATCGATGATTCTGTGCTTTGTGCTACCCAACCTTGTGTATTGTTAAATAGACGAATAGCGGTAAATTCTGGGTCGCTACCCATATCAAACCAATGAGGGGTCAGTTCAGGTACTGAGATCAAATCGCCTTGTTGGCAAAGTACTTGGTACACTTTACTGCCAATGTGTAAGCAAAATAACCCTTGGCCTTTGACAAAAAAGCGTACTTCGTCTTCGCTGTGAGTGTGTTCAAATAAAAATTTTTTGCGCAATTCTGAAACATCAGGGTTGCCTTTAGCCAGCGATATAACGTCAACAGTTTGATAGCCGCCTTGCTGTTTTAAGCGTTCAATATCGCCGCTGTAGGCAGTTAAAATATCATCATTGCTGGTGCTTTCAGTGATCTCGGTATTTGCCTGCCATTGCTCAAAACGCACATTAACCTTAGCAAGTTCAGCGGTAATACGTTGAACGTCGCTACTGGTCAGCAGTGCATTAGTGGCGTCAGAATCTGCAAAAATAGTGAGTTGGCTCATGCTAAATGCTCCGCTTTAAATTGGCTAAAATCGTTAATGTAGCTGTGCTTTGATGAGCTTTCTTGCCCATCGCGAATTAAATGTAAAGTTTTAAGCCCAGCGGTTTTTGCAGCATCAAGCTCTGCAACTACATCACTTAAAAACAATACTTCGTCTGGGTTAAAAGGCAATTGCGTTATTATGTTTTCATAGGCGCTTGGCGCTTGTTTGGCGCCTACTTTGGTATCAAAGTAATCACTAAATAGTGGGCGAATATCGCCAAAGTCAGAATACTGAAAAATTAAATGCTGTGCTTTCACAGAGCCCGACGAATAAACGTATAACTGTTGGCCAGCTTGCTTTTGTTGTTGTAAAAATTGATAAGCATCTGGGTATAAGTGACCAGTAAAATCACCGTTTTCATAGCCTGTTTGCCAAATTAAACCTTGTAATTGCTTAAGTGGCGTTATTTTTTTATCTTCTTCAATCCAAGTAAGTAAAGTGCTAATAACGGTGTCGATATTGGCATTAGGCTCGTTAATTTCAGCTTTTACAGCGCTAATTTGTTCTGCTACTTCAGGCTGTTCTGTGTGACCGCGCACAAATGCAGGCAGTTGTTGTGCGGCATAAGGAAATAGCACATCTTTTACAAACGAAATACGCGTAATAGTGCCTTCAATATCAGTTAGCAATGCTTTGATCATAGTGCGGTTCCTGTTATTTTTAAGCGTTCTAGCTCGCAACTAAATAAAAACTCTAATGCCTCTAAATGGCGGCGAACTTCATCAATGTTACGGCCAACAGCATATAAACCATGACCTCTGATCAATACGGCATGCTTAATTGGTGAGTGTAAGTGATGGTCGCTCACAAGTAGGCTTAAACGGTCTATATCTTGATCGTTATCGAAAATAGGGATGGCCAGTGATTCTAAGTGCGATGTAATACCGCTGAGCGCTTTTTGCATCTCGTAGCCGGTTAGTTCAAGCTGATGGCGTTGAATAATATTTGAAAGTACAGTTGCCGCTACCGAGTGAGTATGCAAAACATATTGCGCGTCAGGAATAAGTTGATACAAGCTCAAATGCAGTTGTGTTTCGGCTGAGGGTTTTATTGCCCCTGCAACACGCTCACCTAAATGATTTAATTGTAGAAAATGCTCAGGCATTAACGCGCCTTTGTCCTGGCCACTGGCTGTGACTACAAAGCCCGTGCTGGTGCGGGCTGAAAAGTTTCCACCTGTTGCGGGTACCCAACCTTTTTGACTGACCCATTTTCCGGCTTCAATAAGTTCTGAAATAGCGGTATTGTTTTGCATACATTCCTCACTAATGAGCATAAAGCTATTTGTTTTAGACGGCTATACTTCTGTTTTAAGCAATGATAGCATCGCTTTGGGCGTAAAACCATCATTAAGGGTAACCAGTGTTTGAAAGTAAATTGCCAAATTTAGGCACCAGTATTTTTAGTCAAATGACTGCTTTAGCAAATCAATTCGAAGCGATTAATTTATCGCAGGGTTTTCCTGAGTTTGATGCGCCTGAGCTACTTAAAAAACAGCTTAATCATTATGTGCTTGAAGGAGTTAATCAATATTCACCTTCATCTGGTGTACCGCGCCTGCAGCAACAGATTGCCCAGTTAGCAAAACGAAAATATGCGGTTGAAATAGATGCCGCGCAGCAAGTAACGGTAACCTCAGGGGCAACCGAGGCGCTGTTTGTTGCCATTCAAGCGCTAGTGCGCGAAGGTGATGAAGTCATTGTATTTGACCCTGCTTATGACTCTTACCAGCCAGCGATTGAATTGGCCGGTGGTAAGTCAGTTAATATAGCTCTGCATGCTCCGAGTTATGTAATTGACTGGCAAACGGTGGCTGCGGCTATTAATAGCAAAACGCGGGCTATTATTATCAACACTCCACATAACCCAAGTGGTAAAACGTTAAAACAGCACGATATTAATGCCCTAAAAGCCTTAATCATCGAGCATGATTTATACCTGATAAGTGATGAAGTATACGAGCATATTACTTTTGATAAGCAACCACATTTAAGTGTGTTACGAGATGAGGAATTGTTTGCTCGCAGCTTTGTGATCTCAAGCTTTGGCAAGACTTTTCATAGCACTGGTTGGAAAATGGGTTACTGCATCGCCCCCGCTACACTTGCGGTCGAGTTTCGTAAAATTCACCAATATGTGACTTTTTCAAGCTTCACGCCTGCGCAACATGCACTCGCCGATATGTTAGAACAGCAAGGTGAGCATGTGGATGCGCTAAGTGAGTTTTATCAACAAAAACGCGATGTGCTAAGTAATGCTCTACAAGATAGCCGCTTTAGCATTTTACCAAGTGAAGGCACCTACTTTTTACTGCTTGATTACAGTGATGTATCGGATTTAAATGACGTAGAATTTTGCCAATGGTTAGCAGAACAAGCAGGCGTTGCAGCCATTCCACTGAGCGTGTTTTATCAGCAACCAAGCAATGATAAAGTTATTCGTTTATGTTTTGCTAAAAATGATCAAACCTTAATAGAGGCGGCACATATTTTATGTCAACTTTAACCTTAGCATTATTACAAAGCTCGCTGCATTGGCTCGATAAAAAAGCCAATTTAGCGATGTTTGAAAAACAGCTTGCTAACATCACTAATCAACTTGATTTAATTGTACTTCCTGAAACCTTTGCCACTGGATTTGCGGTTAACCTTGACTGTGGCGACGCTGAAAATGGCTCAGTACTGAGTTGGCTCAAGGCACAGGCGAAGCACTATAATGCGGTAATTGCAGGCTCGGTATTGGTAACCCAAGGAAGTAAAAAAGCGAATCGGTTTTACTGGGTACAACCAAATGGAGAAGTGAGCTACTACGATAAACGGCACTTATTTTGTTTAGGTAACGAAGGCGAGTTTGTAGTGGCAGGACAAACGCGTGAAGTGTTTGAACTTAATGGGTTTAAAATATTGCCACAAGTATGCTACGACTTACGGTTTCCGGTGTTTCAGCGCAATAACAATGACTACGATGTGATGATAAATATTGCCAATTGGCCAGCAGCAAGGCGCAATGTATGGGACACTTTATTAATGGCACGAGCAATGGAAAACCTATGCTACGTGGTTGGCGTAAACCGGGTTGGTGAAGATGGCAATGGTATTGCCCACAGTGGTGGAACTGCAGTGTATGACTTTAAAGGTGAGCCACTGATTAAAGCGAATGACGACCAGCAAGCACTACTAACAATCACGTTAAATAAAGCGCCGCTTGATGAGTTTAGAGCTAAATTTCCAGCACATTTAGATGCCGATGCTTTTACATTGGTATAAATTAGCGCCCAGCCGATAAAGTGCTAAAATAGCCGCTGATATTTTTATTGGCGGCTTTATGAATACAACCCTTATTACACCGGTAATTTTAGCTGGCGGTATTGGCACACGGCTTTGGCCGCTGTCGCGCCAAGCAATGCCAAAGCAGTTTTTATCTTTGCTTGATAATAAAAACCAGCAGTCGTTATTGCAAAGCACGTTAGTGCGTGTTGCAACTGAGGACTTTAATCCCGCTATTTTGGTCTGTAATGAGCAGCATCGATTTATTGCCGCGCAGCAGGCAGCATTTGCAAAGCCCCATGCCATAGTACTTGAGCCAGAAGGCAAAAATACCGCACCAGCCATTGCCCTTGCCGCGCACTATGCATTAAAAAATAATATTACTGGTCCCTTGTTGGTGATGCCTGCCGATCATTATATTGAAGATTTTACGCCATTAACTGCTCAGTTATCTGATGCGGTGACACTGGCTGAGCAAGGTAAATTAGTTACATTTTCAATTACGCCAACAGAGCCGCATACCGGTTATGGCTATATCAAACAGGGCGCAGCAATTACAGGTACTGCTTGCTTTGAGGTAGACCAGTTTAAAGAAAAACCTGATTTAGCAACTGCATTAACCTATTTAACTGAGGGCGGTTATAGTTGGAACAGTGGCATGTTTTTATTTACTCCCGCTGCATATCTAAAAGAGCTGGAACGCTTTGCGCCAAAAATAGCTAAAAGTGTTGCTAGTGCCACTGATTTTAAACAAGACTTAGCGTTTACAAGAGCAAATACTCATGCACTTGAATCTTGCCCAAGTGACTCGATTGATTATGCTATTTTAGAGCGTAGTAATAATGTGGTGGTAATGCCCGTTGCATTAAATTGGAGCGATGTGGGTAGTTTTTCTGCACTCGCAGCGTTGAGTAAAAAAGATCCACAGGGTAATAGCCCACATCAAGAACATATCGCCCAAAACAGTAGTAACAACTTAGTTATTAGCGAAGATAGACACACAATAGCGACGTTAGGAGTAAGCGATTTAGCAATTATTCATACCCACGACGCCACTTTAATTGCTGATCAAAATGCGCTTGATGCTCTCCCGTTATTACTCAAGCAATTGGCATCAACACATAACAACAAACTGACACACCATCAGGTGGTTTACCGCCCTTGGGGAAATTATCGTACGCTGGTAGAAAGTATCGGTTTTAAAGTAAAAAAAATAACCGTTAATAGTGGGGCTAGGCTCTCAACGCAGCGTCATCAGCATCGCGCTGAGCATTGGGTGGTAGTATCAGGCACTGCAGATATATGTATTGACCAGCAAAGCTTAACGCTGACCCACGACCAATCTTGTTATATTGCAGCAAAACAGCTGCACAGTTTAGCGAATAATCAGCCCGAGCCCTTAATTGTGATTGAAGTGCAAACGGGCGCTATATTAGATGAAAGCGATATAGAGCGATTTGACGATATATACGGCAGAAAATAACAGTATAAATAGTGAAAATACTTAATTATTTGTCACTGCAGTAAAACTTGGTAGCCCGTAGCCCGTAGCCCGTAGCCCGTTTTTACCCTAGTCCTTGCCGTACATACTTTAAATACGCCTCTAAACTGTGTTGCCACAGTGTGCTGGCTTCATTTAACGAGTTATTTAATGGTTTTTTATCTAGTAAGCGTCGCTCAATTTTTTTCAGTGCTAGTCCATAGCTATTAAAACCAAGTTGCATAGCGGTGCTAGCTTGGCGATGTAATAACTTAATGCATTGCTCGGGGTCTTGCTCTAATAAAGCTTGGCAACGGCTCAGCTTATTACGAGCAGAAAGAATAAATTCATTATAGATAGAAGATACTTCATCAATACTAAAAGAGCTTGTCAGGGTGTCTGTTGCGGTTTCATCGTATAACGTATCAATCAGCTCGACGGCAATATTAGCTGTTTGTGTTGACTGTGAATCACTCAATGCTTGGCGGAGTTTCTCTTGCTTTAATGGCTTGCCAACAATGTCTTTAATACCCAGTGCTAAGTATTCTTTTATTTCATCAGGGCTCAAACTGGCAGTAAAGGCCAGCACCGGCGTTCGCTGATTTTTATGCTCCACCCGTTTGAGAGTTTTTAGTACCTGTTGCCCTGTTAAATCGGGTAAGTTCATATCAAGTAGCACCACATCAAAGTGGTATTTTTTCATCAACTCAATCGCACTTTTGCCATCTTTAGCGAGCTTAATTTTATGCTCGTCGTCAGCCATAAATTCAACAGCTATTTTTTGGTTTAAATCTAAATCTTCAACGAGTAACACATCAAGCCCAGTTAAATAATCCTTACTTTGGTGGCGTTGCTCTACAAGGCTAAGCTCACCAATGGCTAACGTCATGTTAAAGCTAAAGACACTGCCTACTCCCAGCTCACTGGTAATTTCTAGCTGGCTATTAATTTTATCGAGAAGGCGACTGGTTATAGCTAGTCCTAGGCCTGTTCCGCCTTTTTCTTTACCGGCACTGCTTTGAATGTAGGGCTCAGTTAAATAATCAATTTCATCTTTTTCAATACCAGGGCCTGAATCGAGTACGCTTACTTTAAGGGTATGATCTAGCTGGGTTTCATTAATTAAGTCTATTTGTACTTTTACCATCCCCGTATCGGTAAATTTAATCGCATTACCTACAAGGTTAATAATAATTTGTCTGAGTTTTTGTTGGTCGCAGTAGTAACAGGCTTTGTCGGGGATATTACAGGCGAGCTCAAATTTAAGTTGTTTTTGTTCGGCCAGAGGGCTTAACAGCAAACATAAGTTTTGCAGCCACGTTTTAAACTCTATGTCTTCTTCGTACAGGGCTTCGTCGTGCTGATCTAAGCTTGCATATTCCAGCACTTTATCTACCAGTAAGTTGAGTGACTCAGCTGAGTTGATAATGGCCTCACAATAGGCTTTGTTACGGCTGTCGCTGGTTTGATTTAATACCAGTTGTGCACTGCCTAATATGCCGTTTAGTGGTGTGCGTATTTCATGACTGATGGTGGATAAAAACAGTCCGCGAATTTCTAAATCTTTATGAGCTTTTTCGGTGAGTTTATTAAGTCGTAATTCCCTGCGCTCATTACATAACAACGCCATACCTGCAGCATAGAACATGGGGGCAATAACACTATTTAAAAATAACAGTGAGTTAAACCATGAATTTAAAATGGCATCCTGTTGTGCAATGTCATCCATAAATAGGCTTCGGGTAATAAAACTTGCTGCAACTAAAGTTAAAATAATTATGTAAACAATACTGGCGTTAGGGTAGGGTTTTCGCGCATATTTTATAAATATAAATAATAAAAAAGTGGCCTCTACAATATGCTGCAGATCAGAAATATATACCCGTGAGCGCATTGAGGGCTGTAAAAATGTGAAATAAACAAGCAGCAAAGCGCTGAGCGCTGTAAATAGGCAAACAAACTTAAGGCCACGACCATGATAATTTAAAAATTGACTCAGTGACAAACAATGCACAATAGAAGCTAAAAACATCATGTTATTAGCAAGGGTAATGGCAATCTGATCAGGAATTTTGCCTATTAGCGCAAAACTAACAATGGCAGCTAATAGCAGTAAAGGATAAAAAATATAAAGTAACGTGCCGGGAACATGCTTATTGGTACGCCAGGTTAAAAAGTTCAGTAGCGTCATCACTGTCATAACGGCGATACTGGCAAAATAAAGCGTAAATGAGTCGAGCATTAAGACCCCAACAGCGTTTTTTAAAGAAGATATAAAAACAGGCACTTAAAGTGCCTGTATGGTATTTATTCAAACAAACGTTAACGAATTTCGTCAGGAATGTTTTGTTGTGCCCAAGAAAGTAATTCAATACGGTTACGACATTTAGTTTTTCTAAATGCACTGTATAAATGAGTTTTAACCGTATGCGGGCTAATACTTAACTCTTCAGCAATTTCTTTATTTTTAGAACCATTACTCATTAACGAGATAATTGCTTTTTCACGCTTCGTTAGCTTTATTGGTTCAATATCACCATCAGTTAGTTTATGCAGGGCGTCTTTATTAAATTGCAGCATGCGGTTAAGCGCATTACACATAATGTCACGACGATACCAAAGCTGATCTTCGAGTAATAAACGAATCCCTTTCATGAGTACATCGGCATTATCAGTGGTGTAAAATACACCACGAATACCGCTAAGCAATGCGCGATTAGCAAGCTCTGGGTTTTCATCTAAATTGAACAACACAATATCGCACTTGATGCGTAAATTAACGAGTTGCTCTTTTAGCTTTGTCCATGCGTCTTTACTTGATGTTTCAATGAACAATAAGCGAGTACCTACCGGAACATCTAAAATATTTGTACCCGTAGTTACGTCAAGGCCTTGCGTTTTTAACAATGGCTCTAAAACGTTAATACCAATAGTGTTAATTGGTTCTTCATCTAACAACAAAAAGGCTGAACTGCTCATGTTTTTTTACTCTTTTATAAAGCTGGCTAATTAATTTTACCACAATCCCTACACACCTTTTGTATTAGAAAATCATTATTTCACTGGAGAAAAGGTGCGATTTCCGATTATTTAAACATAAAATGTTGCAAATAAGTAATTGTTTTTTTTCGTGTAGTAAGAAAAACGCCGTATTTTTGATTTTTTTAAACTAATCTAAGATTTAACTAAGCACTATAGCGCCGTTTTTTTAGTTTCTTGGTATGGAGGCCAGCCCATTTCTTTACCTGCGAGCATATGTAAATGTATGTGATACACAGTTTGGCCACCATGTTCATTACAGTTCATCACAACGCGGTAGCCGTCATCGCTAAAGTTGTGTTGCTTGGCCAGTTTTGCGGCGACCGTGTATAAATTACCAATTAAATGTGAGTTTTCATTATTTATATCATTTATAGTGGCAATTGGTTGCTTGGGAATAATTAATACATGAAATGGCGCTTGAGGATTAATGTCTTTAAACGCCAGCGTGTCATCGTCTTCGTAAATAATGTCGGCTGGAATTTCGCGATTAATAATTTTAGTAAAAATAGTCTCTTGGCTCATAATGATGACTCTAATTTATTTGATTAATATATGTGTCACTAATGACAAATTTTGCTAGCAGTGTCAAACTGAAATCAACTAAAGGAGTAATTATGCGTAAATCAATATTATTAGGCAGTGTAGCGGCGCTCTTAGTGAGTGCATCGAGTTTGGCAGAAAATATTCACTTTCCTGAGGAATTTGTTCCTTTGCAAGTGGGTGAACGAATAATTGAAAGTTCGCTTTTTAGTCGTGTTGATGATGTTGAATTAGCACCGGGTACTTATCAGCTAAAACTTAAATACACAGATTTATATGATTTAGGTTATGACGATCATGAAGTGATTGAATCAGAACCTTTTTGGGTGAATGTAACCATTGAAGCGGGTAAAGATTACACCTTAGTATTTAATCGTGCTGAAAATGCGGTAGCGGCAAAAGTATTTGCTGAGGCACCGCAAGTGAGTTTAAAAGCAAAAGGCAGCACCTTAGCTAAGCCATTAAATATTATTGCCGAACGACAAGTTCAAAGCGCACAGTTTAAACAGCAAACAACAGCAATCCCAGCGGGCCCGCAAAAACCGAGTCGTCCCATTAAACCGATTACGCCAATTAATGGAAAAGGCATGCCAAGTGCGGCAAATATGCTCGAGTTTTGGTGGCAACAAGCAACGCTCGCTGAAAGGCAGGCTTTTTTAGATAAAGTAACAAAATAATTAAGCATTAAAAAAGGGCCAAATTGGCCCTTTTTAGTTTATTGGTAACGCTATTATTTATTCAAATAACGCGTCAATGGTACCTTGTGCAAGTGGGTGATAACCCGGACGTGCTTTTAAGTACACGCTTTGTGCCCAGTCTTTTTTACCATGTGTAATAAGTGCTTTGTAAAGTGGCACTATTAGCTTACGACGACCAATACCCGATAAGTGTTTATCAAGCGCAGGGTAAATCGGTTGGTAACCGTTACCCACTGCTAGCATGTACCATGCAAATGCGCGTTCTGCGTTAGTTGATTGGGTTAAGTTAAACTCGCCGTCTAATTCAGTCATTTTTTCAATGCTTAAATCGCGCGGTAGGTTATTTAAAAAGTGCAGCCACTCATGCACTGTCCAATTTGCAGTAGGTAATTGTGCGGCAGTTGTATCCCCCTTTAACCATGCTTGTGTTGCAGCATCTACTTTATCGAACGCATCAGAGGTAGGGTTAGGTGCATCACTTGGTAAACCAGGCTCAAAAATCCACTCGTTCACTTTATCCATGCTAACTACACCAGGGTACTTTTCAATTAAGTTAGCTTTGATGTAAGTCACAAATTGCGCAGTGGTTAGCGATTTAAACGCAAATTCATTAAAGTAAGTTTTAACAAAGTCATCAAACTTATCACGGCCATATTTTTCTTCTAGGTAGATTAAAAATAGCTGACCCTTTGTGTAAGGCACTGAGCTAAACGCATCATCCGGATCGCGGCCATTAAGTTTTAAATTAAGGCGAGTGTCTGGTGCATCAATGGTTTTAAGTTGCGCACGCAGGCCAGCTGCATCAAGCGCTTGCTCCATTACTGCACGGTCGCGACCAAATACTTCTTCCATAATGCGGTTTTCAACGTAAGAGGTAAATCCTTCGTTTAACCATAAGTCTTCCCATGTGGCATTGGTTACTAAGTTACCAGACCAAGAGTGAGCAAGCTCATGTGCAATCAGGTTAACGAGGCTTTTATCGCCAGCAACAACGGTTGGGGTAATAAATGATAGACGCGGGTTTTCCATGCCACCAAATGGGAAGCTAGGCGGTAGCATAAGTAAGTCATAGCGACCCCAAGCATATTCACCATACATCGCATTGGTTTTGTCGATCATCGCTTGGGTGTCATTAAATTCAGCAACTGAGGCATCCAAAATAGTCGGTTCAGCAAAAATACCGGTTTGTTTAGACATCGCTTTAAATTCTAAGTTACCAGCACCAATCGCAATTAAGTAAGGCGAAAT
The DNA here is from genome assembly GCF_001661605.1 of Pseudoalteromonas sp. MQS005. Classification (NCBI taxonomy): domain Bacteria; kingdom Pseudomonadati; phylum Pseudomonadota; class Gammaproteobacteria; order Alteromonadales; family Pseudoalteromonadaceae; genus Pseudoalteromonas; species Pseudoalteromonas sp. MQS005. Next base: position 113,589 of record NZ_LYRQ01000004.1, read on the forward strand.
TGCTTGTGGCATATTGAAGTGGTAATCACCGTCTTTATAAAGGGCATCTTTATTATCGGCACTCATTACCGCACGCACATCTTCAGGGGTATGAATACGTGCAGAATAAGTCACACGCATTGCCGGTGTATCTTGCACAGGGATCCAACTACGTGCATGTATCGCTTGCGATTGACTATACATAAACGGGTGCGTTTTACTGGCTGTTTGCTCTGGCGTTAACCACTGTAAGCCCGACGCTTCTGGGCGACTGTTGTAGTAAATACGGACTTTTTCAGCTTGGCTTTTAAATGTAATGGTTAGTTTTGAGCCTTTAACATCGTCGCGATTAGCAAGGTTAAAACTGGCTTTATACCAATTGCCATTAGCTGTTTGATACATCACTTTATCAATATCAAGATCGCGGGTATCAAGTACTAGCTTTGTGCTTTTCGCGTTTTGCCATTGTAGCGTATGCTCAACAAAACCTTCTAATTGCTTGTCGGCAAAGTCGATGTCTAAATCAAGGTTTAAATGCGTGGTGATAACATCATCAAGGTTGGCGTAGGAATTTTGATCAATAGCGCTAGCCATTGCTTGCGAGCACATACCGGCCATAGCGAGGCTTAAAAAAAGAGGTTTGATTTTCATAATTACCTTGAGTACAAATAAAAAAGTACCCGTTTTATAACATGATTGCCACAGTGGGTTGAACAATTTTTACAAGCTGATGCGCAATTTGCGACGATGAGTTAAACTAGAGCGATTAATTACTGGTACCTTTAGGACCCTTGTGGCGCACTCATTACAACCCCTACATACATTTGCATTAAGTAGCCAATGCCAAAATTTTATTGAGATCACCGACTCAGCGCAGCTTCAAACTCAGAGCTTTAACGCGCCTTTTTGTCTGTTAGGGGAGGGCAGTAATACCATTTTTTTAAATGATTATGCTGGCACGGTTATTAAAATGGCGACCCAAGGAATTAATATTACTGAACGGGAAAATGATTTTTTAGTCAGTGCGGCTGCCGGTGAAAATTGGCATCAATTAGTGACTTACTTGCTTGAGCAAAGCATAGCAGGGTTTGAAAATTTAGCACTCATACCTGGCACAGTCGGTGCTGCGCCAGTGCAAAATATTGGTGCCTACGGTGTAGAAATAGCACAATTTATAGAAGCTGTTGACTATTTTGATATTAATAGCAACTGCTTCAAATCTTTAACTAATCAGCAATGCCACTTTGCTTATCGTGAATCGGTTTTTAAACACGCGTTAAAAAATAAAGCGGTGATCACCCAAGTGCACTTTAAACTGCCAAAAATATGGCAACCAGTACTCAGTTATGGATCGCTACAACAACTAAAAAATCCGACGCCACAGCAAGTATGTGAGCAGGTGATACAAACACGCAATAGCAAACTCCCAGACCCTTATAAACTAGCTAATGCTGGGAGTTTTTTTAAAAACCCCATTATTACGAATGCTGCGTTAGTGCCGTTACTTGCGCAGTTTCCTGAGTTACCTCATTACCCACACGGAGCTGGTCATCATAAAGTCGCAGCGGGATGGTTAATAGAACAAGCGGGGTTAAAGGGATATAAGATTGCCGGTATTGAAGTGCATCAGCAGCAAGCTTTGGTGCTCGTTAACCATGGTCACAGTACAGGGGATGATTTGATCAGCATGATCACCCATATTCAAAACACCGTTTTAGCGCGCTATAACATAAGCTTAGAACACGAAGTGCGGTTAATTGATCAACACAATGAATGCCATATCTCTTTGGAGCAATCAGCATGAAAGCACCTGATGGAAACAAGCTGGCTATTTTAAATGCGCTTAATAAAGGCGGGTTTGTCTCTGGGCAAGCTTTAGGAGAGGAATTAGGGATTAGTCGTGCCGCTGTTAGTAAACACATTCAAAGCCTACAAGCTATGGACTTAGATGTATTTAAAGTTACAGGTAAAGGCTATTGCTTAAATAACCAAGTAGGGTTACTTAATCAGGAAAAAATACAACAGCTTTATGCTGAGTTAGGGCAAAATACCGCTAATATTGAAGTGCAGCCGCTCATTGATTCAACCAACAGCGAACTAATGCGCCGCATTCAGGCTAAAACACCACTTCAGTCGGGCACGGTAATCGTTGCCGAAATGCAGCAAGCAGGTCGGGGGCGTCGAGGGCGTGTATGGCAATCGCCATTTGGTGCCAACTTATACTACAGCTATTTTTGGCGATTAGATGATGGTTTACAAGCCGCTATGGGTGTATCGATTGCTGTTGGTTTAGCGGTGTATGATGCGATAAAAGCACTTTATGGTATTGATGTAGAGTTAAAGTGGCCAAACGACATTTACATAAACAAACAAAAGCTCGCTGGCGTATTAGTTGAATTAGACGGGCAACCACAAGGGCCGTGTCAGTTGGTGATAGGAATTGGTATTAATTTAAATATGCCACAAAGTGCCAGTCAGCACATTGACCAAGCATGGACAGATTTAAGTCAGCACACCCAGCAGCTAGATAAAAATCAATTAGTAGCTTCATTAACTTATTGGTTAGAGCAGCGCTTAGCGCAATATCGCGAGAACGGCTTACAAACTATGTATCAACAATGGAATGCATTAAATGCGTTTGCAGGCGAGCAGGTAGAGCTTAATACTGGGCATCGTAGTTGGCGTGGCATTTGTGAAGGTATAGATGCGCACGGTGGTGTACGTATTCGCCAAGACGGCGAAGTAAAAAGTTATTATGGCGGCGAGATTTCATTAAGAAAGGCGCAAGCATGAGATTGTTAATTGATGTAGGTAATACTTCACTCAAAGCCGTATTGTGGGAAAACGGGCAAATACAGCCATGTGATATTAATAATATTTCATGGCAGCAAATTACGGTTGTTATTTACGCTTGTGTTGGTCGTAGCGAGTTACTTAAACAATTATTAGCGCAAGCCAAAACGCATAATATTGATTGTTTTGAGGCTACGGTTAGTAGTGAGCTCGGTGGGTTACGCTGCGCGTATCAGCAAGTAGGTAATTTGGGTATAGATAGATGGTTGGCGCTTATTAGCGGTTATACGCTTTACCCTAATATGGCTGCTATTGTTGTTGATGCTGGCACGGCTACCACCATAGACGTTCTCAATAATGATGGGCAGCATCTAGGAGGCTGGATATTACCTGGGATTGATTTAATGACCTCATCACTCACTCAAAATACTCAGCGGGTATTTGATGATGCAAACACGCCATTTGCTAATGAGCTCGGAAAAAACACCCCTAATGGGTTAAAAAACGGAGCCTTAGTGGCAACTATGGGTGCCATTGAGCAAGCAAGATTGCATTTAAATACAAAAAATAGCCTCTTAATTTTTGCGGGTGGTTATGGTCAGCTGTTACAAGGGCATTTTTCACAGAGTATTTTCGACCCAATGCTAGTAATGAAAGGCTTAAATTACTGGTATGAGTTAGCTAAAAAGAGTTAAAAACAACAAAAAAACAGCTTTTTGCGCGAATAGTGAGCGTTTGAAGCATTAAATCACATTTTTTTTAATTTTTTGGTTGCATCCCAATAAACCTTACTCTAGAATCTCGCCCCGTACTAAAGCAGTGCCGACTTAGCTCAGCTGGTAGAGCAACTGACTTGTAATCAGTAGGTCAACCGTTCGACTCGGTTAGTCGGCACCACTTTCCTTTTACCGGAAGTGCTTAGTAAAGAATTATCGTGGAGGGGTTCCCGAGCGGCCAAAGGGATCAGACTGTAAATCTGACGGCTCAGCCTTCGCTGGTTCGAATCCAGCTCCCTCCACCACTTTATTCTAGACGGTTAGAGGTAGTTTAAGAACAGGTTCCTTAAAGCGGGCATCGTATAATGGCTATTACCTCAGCCTTCCAAGCTGATGATGCGGGTTCGATTCCCGCTGCCCGCTCCAATTTGATGATGCTGATATAGCTCAGTTGGTAGAGCGCACCCTTGGTAAGGGTGAGGTCGGCAGTTCAAATCTGCCTATCAGCACCAGTCAATCGAATCGCCTTAAACACTTCCTTTATCTGTCAGAAAAAACTATTTGAAATTTGAAAAAATTAACTTAATCTACCTATGGTGGATTATTTTCATATGTAATCTAGATACACAAAACTGATAGGTTCCGTCATGGCAAAAGAAAAGTTTGAACGCGTAAAACCGCACGTAAACGTTGGTACAATCGGCCACGTTGACCACGGTAAA
>NZ_LYRQ01000051.1:0-30242 GCF_001661605.1 Pseudoalteromonas sp. MQS005
GAAATGAGTACTTAAAAAATCGAGCTTGGCTTACAGGAATTAATAAAAAACCGCTGTATGAAAAAATCATACAGCGGTTTTTTAATTAATTTTAAGCTTATGCATTAAATTGATTTTTGATTGTTTCAATCGCGCTATCAATATCTATCATTAGCTTTTCACCAGTGCGGCGGTTTTTAAGTTCTACCTTGTTTTCATCAAGGTTACGCTCACCAATTACAAGCGTGTAAGGTACACCGAGTAATTCCATGTCGTTAAACATAACACCAGGGCGCTCTTTACGGTCATCAAATAGCACATCTAAACCTGCATCTTTCAAACCTTGATATAGATTATTAGCAATATCAGGGATACGATGCGATTTATGCATATTCATTGGCACAATTGCTAAATCGAAAGGGGCGATGGCTTTAGGCCAGGTAATACCGTATTGGTCGTTATTTTGCTCAATAGCTGCAGCAACAACACGCGATACACCAATACCATAACAACCCATAGTCATTGTTTGGTTTTTACCCGATTCGCTTAATACACCTGCTTTCATTGCTTCTGAGTACTTAGTACCTAGTTGGAAAATATGACCAACTTCAATACCGCGCTTAATTTGCAACGTGCCTTGACCACACGGGCTAGGATCGCCCTCAACAATATTACGGATATCAGCAACTTCGTAGTCTGTTACGTCGCGGTCCCAGTTAATACCACTAAAGTGCTCATCGTCTTTGTTGGCACCAGCTACAAAATCAGCCATTACATTCGCGGTTCTATCAACAATAATTGGCATGTTTAAGCCAACAGGGCCTAATGAACCCGGTTTTGCGCCAATGGCAGCCACAATATCTGCCTCGGTTGCCATTTCTAATGGTGCAGCAACCAGTGGGTGTTTTTCAGCTTTAAGTTCATTAAGCTCGTGATCGCCACGCAGTACTAGTGCAACTAAGCCACGTTTTCCGTCTTCATCAGGGGCGCCATAAACAATCAGTGTTTTAACACCGCGATGTGGTTTTACACCATAGTGTTTTTTCAGCTCATTAATTGTTTTAGCATCAGGCGTTGGGAATGCTTTTAGCTCTTTGCTTGCTTCAGGGCGTGATTCAGTTGGCGCTAGCGCTTCAGCTTTTTCAATATTAGCGGCGTAGTCACTGGCATCACTAAAGGCAATAGCGTCTTCGCCAGATTCAGCAAGTACGTGAAACTCATGCGATACACTACCGCCTATAGAGCCGGTATCAGCAATAACAGGGCGGAAATCAAGGCCTAAACGTTCAAAAATATTACAGTAGGCTTTGTGCATAACTTGATAAGTTGCATCTAAACATTCATCGGTTAAATGGAATGAGTAGGCATCTTTCATAGTAAACTCACGAGCACGCATAACACCAAAGCGCGGACGACGTTCGTCACGTACTTTAGTTTGTACTTGGTACAAAGTAATAGGCAGTTGCTTGTAGCTGTTAATTTCTTTGCGGACAAAATCGGTGATCACTTCTTCATGGGTAGGACCCATAGCAAATTCACGATTGTGACGATCGGTAAAGCGCATAAGCTCTGGACCAAACTCACTCCAGCGGCCCGATTCTTCCCATAAGTCAGCCGGTTGAATTACTGGCATGAGCATTTCAATTGCGCCTGCTTTATCCATTTCTTCGCGTACAATGTTTTCTACTTTTCTAAGCACACGTAAACCAGAGGGTAGCCAAGTGTATAAACCCGAAGCGACGCGACGGATCATTCCGGCTCTAAGCATTAATTGATGCGATACAATTTCCGCATCTGATGGCGTTTCTTTAAGTGTAGCGAGTATATATTGACTAGTACGCATGTTTTTTCCGAAATAGAGTAATATGTTCTTTTAATTAAGGCGCTCAGTTTACCAGCGGATGCATTGACACTAAAGCGCTAAGTGATTTTTTATCGCATTTTATAGCCATAGCAGGGTTTTAAAGTTAGTTTAACTGGGCTCTATATGAGTAACCAGATGATGAGAGTCAGTCACTTGCCAGGTAATGTTGTATTCATACAAATTCATACCATAACTTTGCATGCCTTGTTTTTGCTTTTTATACGCTGGGCGAGGATCTTGTTTTAGCACATTGCTGATAAACGCTTGTAGCTCAGGATAGTGGCTTTGTTTATTTATAAATTCCAAAGCTTGCTTACTAAATTCAACACTCATGTGAGTTTCTGGGCGCGTGTCGGCAAAGCCTGCACTGGCATCGGGTAATGAGTCTGAATAGGGCAAATAAGGTTTTATATCTACAATGGGTGTGCCATCAAGTAAATCTATACCGGCGAGCAATAACGCTAACTGCCCATTTTTGTATTCAATTCCCTCTAACTTAACAGCACTCATCCCTATAGCGTTAGGTCTGAATGTAGCGCGTGTGGCAAAAACGCCTTTACGCTCATTGCCACCAAGGCGCGGCGGGCGCACCATTGCTGAATAGCCTTTATCTGCGGTTTCATGAAAACGAAATAATAGCCAAATATGGCTAAATTCATCTAAACCACGAACAAATTCTTCACGATTAAAATCTGGAGCAAAAATAAGTTTAGCTTTTGCTTCTGGCACTAATCGAGGTTGTCTAGGAATGGCAAACTTTTGTTTATACGGTGATTGAATATGGCCAATAGCCGAAATCTGATAATCGCTCATGATGCTCGCTAACAAATAAAATAGGGGGGTATTCTACCTGTAATTACCATTGGTGGCATTAGCTTAATATAATCAGCATAAAGAGAGTTTAGACTGATTGGTTTAAATGTGGAATAAAAAAGGGCAAGGCTAAACCTAGCCTTACCCTTACATTGCAACTATTGAGTTGTTATTAAAACATATATTGGAAAGATACTGACGCAACGTCCATTTCTGGATCAATATCATCATCTAATTCGTAACGCTCATACTCTAAACGCACTTGCATATTGGTTGTGAAAGCATATTCAATACCTGCACCATAAAATACGTCACCACCGTCTTGTGATACGCTAACGCTGCCTACTGGTAGTTCTTGAGTTAAATCAGCATCCCATTCAAACCAACCGCCTTTTGCATAAACAGAAAAATCTTCAGTGATTGGCGCTGCAAAACGCGCTGCCAGTGATACCCCATCAATTTCTGCTTTACTGTCTATGTCACTCACTTCATCAAAATTTTGATAGGCAAGCTCAAGACTTAAATGTTCATTAAATTGAGTACCGATATAACCTTTTAACATTTGCGCGTCGTCATCGAAATCGGTGTCGTTTTCGCTATCTTCAAATTGAAATGAGTATTGGCCGTAACCGATACCCGTATAAATACGTGGAGAGTCCATGTCGGTAACATCAGCCTGTGCTGCTGAATTAAAACCCAGTGTTGCTAAAGCAAGTGCAGAAAGAGAAAGTGTTTTAATCATTGTATAGCTCCTTTAAAAAATAATATCTAATGTTCGATAGATTCATCAAACGTCGATTTACTTATTGCAGTGAACATGCCAATAATTTTTTTGTTTAATATTTGCCCTTGAAGTATGTTTATTGAACTTTTTTGGTGGTTTTAGTACGCAAAACATTCAACTGTTAAGCGTACTGTTAATTTTTAAAAAATAAAAATTGTAGAATTTACAGCTTGTTGTAGTTTATACATACCTGCAAAAGGTACCGAATTAGACTTGATAAAGTAAGTTTTCTGTTTCTATCGCTATTTGTTTCATTTTAATGGCGTAATTTTCTAGCTTTTTATCTTCGTCAGTAACAGATGTGAATTCAGGAACGGCAACAGGGTAACCCGTCTCATCCATAGCAACAAAACTTATTACACAATGATTAGTTTCAACTAAGTTTTGGGTTTTAGGGTCGCCACAGCGTACTTGTATGAAAATTTGCATACTGGTTTTACCGGTGTGTGCAATTTTGGCTTCCACTTCAACAATTTGGCCAACCAAAATAGGACGGCTAAACTTAACGCCCGCAACCGATACGGTTACGCAGTAATGACCGCTCCAACCTGCAGCACAGGCATAGCCTGCTTGGTCAATCCACTTCATGACCACACCACCATGCACCTTACCACCAAAATTTACATCGGTAGGCTCTGCTAAAAAACGAAAAATTACACTCGACGACGCCATAACACACTCTCATTTATTCATATTACTTAACAGCATAGCGCAAAAAAGGGGCCGAAGCCCCTGCAATTTAGGATAAGTTTATAATTTCTTTAGAAAGGTTGTTACATATTGGGGTAGTTAGGACCGCCAGCACCTTCAGGGGTGACCCAGGTGATATTTTGGCTCGGATCTTTAATATCACAGGTTTTACAATGCACACAGTTTTGTGCATTGATCACAAAGGCTTGCTCGCCTTCGACTTCTTGTACTTCATAAACGCCGGCAGGGCAGTATCGCTGTGCAGGTTCATCAAATTTGACTAAATTTACCTTAATCGGAATTGATGCATCTTTGAGTTTTAAATGACACGGCTGCGATTCTTCATGATTAGTATTTGATAAAAATACCGAAGAAAGCTTATCAAAGCTGAGTTTGCCATCAGGCTTTGGATAGGCAATTTTTTCAGCTTGATCAGCGTCTTTTAAAGTGGCGTGATCGGGTACGTTATCTTTAAAACTAAACGGTAGGGCACCCTTAAATATGTTTTGATCAAGGGTGTTGTATGCACCGCCTGCAAATTTACCTAATGTATGCATTGCAGGGCCAAAGTTACGAGATTGATACAGCTCTTTATACGCCCATGACTTTTTAAACTCAGCGGTGTACTGGGTTAAATCCGTGTTAGCTAAATCGTTTTGTAGCGCATTAAAAATGACCTCAGCGGCTATCATGCCTGACTTCATAGCCGTATGATTACCTTTAATTTTTGCAAAATTAAGCGTGCCTGCATCACAGCCCACTAACAAGCCACCCGGGAAATGCATTTTAGGCAAAGAGTGTAAACCGCCTTTGGCAATGGCGCGCGCACCATAAGCAATACGCTCACCCCCTTCAAGGGTGTTTTTAAATACCGGGTGGTGTTTTAAGCGCTGAAACTCATCAAATGGGCTTAAATGTGGATTTGAATAATTTAAATCAACAATTAAACCAACCACCACTTGGTTGTTTTCGCTATGATACATAAAAGCACCACCGCCAGTATCGCCACTCAATGGCCAACCGGTTCCGTGAACTACTTTACCAAGCTGATGTTTAGATTCATCCACTTGCCAAATTTCTTTAAAGCCTAAACCGTAATGCTGTGGCGAGCATTCATCGTCTAATGCAAATTGATTAATCAGTTGCTTACCTAAATGGCCGCGACAGCCCTCAGCAAATACCGTGTATTTAGCACGTAACTCCATACCCGGCATGTAACCGTCTTTTTCGTCGCCGTTTTTATCCAGCCCCATATCACCGGTAATAATGCCTTTAACAACATCATCTTCAATAATGACTGAATGAGCACTAAAGCCTGGAAATATTTCAACGCCCAAGTTTTCTGCTTGCTCAGCAAGCCAACGACATACATTCCCCATAGAAACAATGTAGTTACCGTTATTATGAAATGTGTTAGGGGTTGCAAAATGAGGAATAGAGGTTGCTTTTTGTTCGTTATTAAACCAATAAATTTCATCGCTTTGGACTTTAGTCGTAACAGGCGCGCCCAATTCTTGCCAGTTTGGCAGTAGCTCCTCCAATGCTTTGGTTTCAAAAACAGCACCCGATAATACATGCGCGCCCACTTCAGAGCCTTTTTCAACCACACAAATCATGCACTCTTGTTGTTTTTCTTGTGCTTGCTGCGCGAGTTTAATTGCTGTTGAAAGCCCAGCAGGGCCTGCCCCTACAACAATAACATCAAATTCCATGGTTTCGCGTTCAATCATAATAACCTCTTTTTCTATGACGGACTCACTTTTGCCCTGTAGGCAAAAAGTAAGCTAAGCAACCTGTTATTTTGTGATGCAAATTAAACGTTACAGGTTGTGAATAGTTTAAGGTTATTTTAGGTTGACGTTTACGTCAACAGGAAGTAGTCTGATTTCATAAAATAAATAGGTTGACGTATACGTTAGCTTATAGGTTTAAATAATTATGGAGTCCCTATGAAAGTTCTCGTACCAATAAAAAGAGTGATTGATTACAACGTAAAAGCTCGCGTTAAACCTGATAACAGCGGTGTTGATTTAACAAACGTAAAAATGGCAATGAACCCATTTTGTGAAATTGCGGTAGAAGAAGCGATTCGTTTAAAAGAAGCGGGTACTGCAAGCGAAGTGGTTGTTGTGACTATTGGCGCTAAAGCATCACAAGAGCAATTACGCACAGCACTTGCCCTTGGCGCTGATAAAGCGATTCATTTTGAAACCGAGCAAAACCTAGAATCTCTCCATATTGCAAAGTTACTTGCGAAAGTGGTTGAGCAAGAATCTCCTGAGCTCGTTATTTTAGGCAAGCAATCTATCGATTCTGATAATAATCAAACGGGCCAAATGCTCGCTGCATTAACTAATCGCGGCCAAGGTACATTTGCTTCAAAAGTGGTTATTGAAAATGGCAAAGTGAATGTAACCCGCGAAGTTGATGGCGGTTTGCAAACTGTTGCACTTAATTTACCAGCGATTGTAACCACCGATTTACGTTTAAACGAGCCTCGTTATGCGTCGCTACCTAATATTATGAAAGCTAAACGTAAACCGCTAGAAGTTATTGCGGCTGATTCGTTAGGTGTCGATTTAACACCGCGTATTGAAGTCGTTCGTGTAGAAGAACCAACAAAACGCAGCGGCGGCATTATTGTTGAAGACGTTGCACAGCTTGTAGAAAAACTTAAAACAGAGGCAAAGGTGATTTAAATGAAAACTCTTGTAATTGCAGAGCACGATAACGGTGCCTTAAAACCAGAAACCTCAAAAACCATTAACGCCGCTAAAAAATTAGGCTTTGATGTCGATGTATTGTTAGCCGGTATAAACTTAGGTGCCATGAGTGAGTCACTTGCGAGCATTGAGGGTGTTACAAATGTATTACTTGCAGATAACGCGGTGTACGAGCATCAACTTGCTGAAAGCATGACAGATTTAGTGTTATCACTAGCTGACAGTTACAGCCATATCGTGGCAAGTGCCACAACGACAGGTAAAAACTTTATGCCGCGTGTTGCCGCATTATTAGATGTTGCACAAATTTCAGAAATTATTGATGTTATTGACGCAGACACGTTTAAACGCCCAATCTATGCGGGAAATGCCATAGCAACGGTTAAATCGCTCGATAGTAAAAAAGTGATCACAGTGCGTGCAAGTAGCTTTGATTTACAAGGCGAACAAGCGCCAGCTAATGTCACAACCTTAGATACGGTCTCTGATTCACAGTTAAGTAGCTTTGTTAGTGTTGAGCAAACCGAATCTGAACGCCCAGAGCTCACTGCAGCTGATGTGGTTATTTCAGGTGGTCGAGGCATGCAAAATGGTGAAAACTTTGCGCTACTTAATGGTATTGCCGATAAACTGGGAGCTGCAATTGGCGCTTCACGTGCAGCGGTTGATGCAGGCTTTGTCCCTAACGATATGCAAGTAGGCCAAACAGGTAAAATTGTAGCGCCTAATTTATACATAGCCGTGGGTATTAGTGGTGCCATTCAGCATTTAGCAGGCATGAAAGACTCAAAAATTATTGTGGCCATAAATAAAGACCCAGATGCGCCTATTTTCCAAGTGGCTGATTACGGTTTAGTTGCTGATTTATTTGATGTATTACCTGAACTTGAACAAGCTTTATAAAGTTTAATAACCACAGCATTATATAAAGTTAAATATTCTGATTTAAAGCCGCCGTTTCATTCTTGATTCTGCGGCTTTTTTAATTCAATAACGCCACTTATCTAAATTACTTGCGCTTGGCTTTTTTTTATAACAAAGTGACAGCGTTGTCATTTGTAGTCATACAAATTATTAAATAGGAGCCAAAATGACAAGGTATAAAGCGCTTGATGCTATGCGGGGGTTAACCATCGCATTAATGATACTGGTAAATACACCGGGTTCGTGGTCCCACGTGTATGCCCCTTTACTTCATGCCGATTGGCATGGGTGTACACCAACGGATGTAATTTTTCCGTTTTTCATGTTTATTATTGGCTCTGCGATGTTTTTTTCATTTAAAAAAACCAACAGCACAGCTAATGCAAGCCAAGTGTTACGGCTGATAAAACGAGGAGCAATTATTTTTGCTATTGGTTTAGCGTTAAATATGTATCCCTTTACCACGAGCATTGAAAACTTAAGAATACTGGGCGTATTACAGCGAATAGGCATTGCCTATATTTTAGCGTCTATCTGTGTATTGTTACTCAACAGGCGAGGGGTGATCAGCTTATCGGTTGTTATTTTAATTGCATATTGGTTACTGCTTTTAAGTGTTGGTCCTAATAATGCGTATACACTAGAGAATAACTTAGTTAGAACGGTTGATATTACGGTATTAGGTGAATCGCATTTGTGGCAAGGTAAAGGATTAGCGTTTGATCCAGAAGGGCTTTTGAGCACCTTACCAAGTGTAGTAAGTGTTTTATTTGGCTTTGAGGTTACCCGTTTACTTACCAGCTCTAGCAGTCAATGGACAAGTATTAAGCGTTTGTTGGTCATTGGGGTTGTTGGTATCGCTTTAGGGCAATTAGGCTCGCTGATTATGCCAATTAATAAATCGCTTTGGACCAGTACCTTCGTTATTTACACCTCAGGGATTGCCTGTATTGTACTGGCCTTTTTTGTGTGGCTTTGCGACATAGTAAAACCCGAACGCCTTGTTAATCCATTAATTGTGTATGGCTCGAATCCGTTGTTTATTTATGTGTTATCGGGTGTGTGGGTACTGAGCTATTCACTGGTTAATATTGGCGAGCTAAACTTGGGGGATTGGATGTATGAGCAACTCGCTTTAGTTATGAGTGCTAAATTGGCATCGTTCACCTTTGCTTTATTACATGTTATTGGCTTTTGGTTAATTTCAAATATGCTTTATAAGCGAAAGATATTTATAAAGATTTAGGACAATAAAAAACCAACCCGTAGGTTGGTTTTTTTATTTAACGTTACAAAGCGTGGCTTAGTACGTTGCGCTGCCTTTAGTACGAGGGAATGCAATTACATCACGTACGTTACCCATACCGGTAACATAAGCAACTAAGCGCTCAAACCCTAAACCAAAGCCAGAGTGTGGCACGCTACCGTATTTACGTAGGTCGCGGTACCAGCTGTAGTCTTCTTTGTTTAAGCCCATTTCGTCAAGGCGTGCATCTAATACATCAAGACGCTCTTCACGTTGTGAACCACCAATGATCTCACCAATGCCAGGTGCCACTACGTCCATAGCCGCAACGGTTTTACCGTCTTCGTTTTGACGCATGTAAAATGCTTTAATATCGCGCGGGTAGTTTTTAATAACAACCGGTGCTTTAAAGTGTTCTTCTGCTAGGTAACGCTCGTGCTCAGACTGTAAATCTACACCCCATTCAACAGCGTACTCAAATTTCTTGCCACATGCTTTTAGAATTTCTACAGCGTCTGTGTAATCAACTTGTGCGAAGTCTTTTTCAACAAATTCTTCTAAACGGCTAATGGCTGTTTTTTCGATACGTTGAGCAAAAAACTCCATGTCGTCACGGCGTTCTTCAAGTACGGCTTTAAACACGTACTTAAGCATGTTTTCAGCCAATTTTGCGATATCTTCTAAATCAGCAAACGCAACTTCTGGCTCTACCATCCAAAATTCAGCTAAGTGGCGAGATGTATTTGAATTCTCTGCACGGAACGTAGGACCAAAGGTGTAAATTTTTGACATAGCTGATGCATATGTTTCACCGTTTAGCTGGCCAGATACCGTTAGGAATGCTTCTTTACCAAAAAAGTCTTCGCTGTAATCAATTTCGCCTTTATCTGTCATTGGCAGGTTTTGCATATCAAGGGTTGATACGCGGAACATTTCACCCGCACCTTCACAGTCACTGGCTGTGATGATTGGTGTACTGATCCAGTAAAAGCCTTGCTCATGGTAAAAACGATGAATCGCTTGTGCTAAGCAGTTACGTACACGCGTTACTGCGCCAATCATGTTGGTGCGCGGGCGAAGGTGAGCGTGCTCACGTAAATACTCAATGCTGTGGCGCTTAGCCGACATTGGGTAAGTATCTGGATTTTCAACCCAACCTAACACAGTCACTGAGTTAGCTTGAATTTCGAAAGATTGGCCTTGTCCTGCTGATTGTACTAATACACCGGTAACCGATACAGAACAGCCTGCTGTTAAGCTTGTAACTTCATCATAATTATTCAGTGAATTAGGAACTACCGCTTGAATAGGATCAAAACACGAACCGTCATGAACGGCTAAAAATGATATTCCTGCTTTTGAATCGCGGCGTGTACGGATCCAGCCTTTAATGGTTACTTGGCTGTCTACCGCAACATTGCCTTTTAATAGCTCTGAAATCGCTAAATGGCTCATCTTCACTCCAATGATATAAGTTGCCTAACTATATAAATTAATTGTGCGTTACTCATGCATTTATGTATGTAAGGTCACTGCACTTGAACCTTGTATAATACCTAGTAAAGTAAAATAAAAAAACTGTTGTGGGCAACTCTTTAAAAGTTTTTAGTCATGCGCGGTTTTTTTAACCAGTTTTTAGTGTTAAATGGCTACTATTACCATTTGTTACTCTGAAAATTCATCAATTTGTGGCATTATTAGTAATCAAACCGAATTAACGTTTACCATTAATAAAAAATGGATGCTATGAAACAAGTTTTTATTTTACGAGGACTGCCAGGCAGTGGTAAGTCATATTATGCGCAAAATCTCGCTGACGAATTATCGGGCGCAGATGAAAGCAATTATTTTATTTGCTCAACAGATGATTACTTTGTAAACGAGCAGGGTGAATATCATTTCGATAAGTTTAAATTATCGCAATATCATAACCTAAACCTAGCACGTTTTATTAACGCGTTAGCACAAGGTATTGAACTGGTTATTGTTGATAACACTAACATTAAAAAATGGGAATTCATTGCCTATTCGCAAGCAGCGATAGCTTTAGGGTATCAAGTAAAAGAAGTGATTGTTGGTGAAGTAAAAGACAAATCAATGCAGCACTTATATGCCAAGCGCAACAGCCATAACATACCGCTTAAAACCATTAGTAAAATGGCCTACATGTTTGAGTGGTAAATATTAAATTTTAGCTAATACATCTATATCAGCGTGGGTAATGGCATCTAAATGAGCGGTAATTTTTTCACTGCTCCAATCCCACCATGCAATCGCTAAAAGTTGATTGATAGCTGTTTCATTAAAACGCTTTTTTATTACTTTTGCAGGATTACCGCCTACAATGCTATAGGCAGGTACATCATTGGTTACCACAGATTTACTCGCTATGACGGCGCCGCTGCCAATTTTTACCCCCGGCATAATAGTGGCGTTGTAACCAATCCATACATCATTACCTATTTCAGTATTGCCCTTGAAAGGTAAATCACCTTGTTGAGGTGCAGATTTTTCCAAACCGTTACCAAATATAAAAAATGGATAAGTAGAAAAGCCGGAGGTTTGATGGTTAGCCCCATTCATTATAAAAGTAACGTCTTTAGCTATGGCGCAAAACTTACCTATGATGAGACGGTCTCCGATAAAATCGAAATGGTAGAGCACATTTTTTTCAAAATGTTCAGGCCCATCAGGATCGTCGTAATAGGTGTAATCACCCACTTCTATATTAGGTGACTTAATAAAGTTTTTTAAATAACCTACTTGAGGAAAACCGTCCATAGGTGATGGATTGTTTGGATTTGGTCCGTTCATGGTTTCCTCTCAAGTAAGATAAATAGGCTACTAGCTTTTAAATGCCGCCAATGGGTGAGATGTACTGAGCGAAACATGTACCTTGTCACCTGGGTGTACAACCACCTCATGGCTTACTCGGCTAGTTACCACGGTTTCGCATGCAAGTTTAACCGCGCATAAACGGCTACCGCCTTCAAAGCGTACCCAAATTACTTCACCATTATTACCAATACTGCTTTGTACTAATAATACATCATCTGGACGAAGTAAAACTTCTACCTCACCAGTGTCACAATCAACGCCGTTTGCAGGTACATTACCAATATCGGTAAGCGCTTGGCCGTTATTTAGGGTTCCTTTTATAAAGCTGGCTTCACCTAAAAAGCGGGCCACAAAGCGGTTGTTTGGGGTGCTAAAACACTGCTCTGGGGTGTCAATTTGTTGTATTTTACCGCCTTTTAAAACACCCACACGATCGCCCACCGAAAGCGCTTCTTCTTGATCGTGCGTTACCCAAATTGCCGGTACACCAGCTTCTTTTAATGCGTTGCGGATATCCCAACGCAACATATCTTTTAAGGCAGCATCAAGGTTAGATAACGGCTCATCAAGTAAGACAAAGTCAGGTTGGTGGGCAAGGGTACGCGCTAATGCTACGCGTTGCTTTTGCCCGCCTGACAGTGTGGCTGGTTTTTTATGCCTAAATGCATCTAAACCAAGAAGTTTTAGCCAGTGCTCGGCAGGGCTGGTGTCTTTAAGTTTAAAACATACGTTTTGTTCAACTGTTAAATGAGGGAACAACGCAAAGTCTTGAAACACCATACCTACGCTGCGTTTTTCAGGCGCCACAGTATGCTTTGGTGTCGCTGTCCATTTAGCCACTTTAATTTCACCCTCGCTAATTGGTAAAAGCCCCGCTAACGCTTGTAAAATAGTACTTTTTCCGCAACCTGTTGGACCAACAAGCATTAATATTTCGCTTTCACCTAAGGTGAAATTTAAATCGCTAACAACACGATTACTGCCATAATCTATAGACAACTGACTTACAGATAGCATTTTTTATAAATCCTTAATGTTCAAACTGGTTGCGTTTTTCGCCAGACATCATAATAGCTAAAGCACCCGCAGAAATCACCACCAACAATAACCCAGGAATTGCAGCACGGCCAAAATAACCGGCTTCGTAAACACGCCATAAGTAGGTAGATAGCGTTTCAAAGCCGGTGGGGCCTAATAAAAGTGTGGCTTCTAATTCACGCATTGACTCTAAAAAGACCAAGGCGCCACCTGCAATAATACCACGCATAGTTAGGGGTAAAGTAATACGCGTAAAGGCTTCGCGCGGGCTTGCGCCTAATACCCGCGCTGATTTTACCAAGCTTGGGTCAAGATGCTCGGTGCTGGTACGCACAGAACCTACCGCAAGTGGTAAAAAACGTAGCATATAAGCAATAATCAATAAGCCCAGCGTTTGATATAAAAAGGGAAGTTGTAAGCCGCCGTACACAAGCGCTGTGCCCATAACAATACCCGGAATACCAAAACCAAAGTAAGTAACACGTTCCATTACTTTACCAGCCTTACCACTTAAAGCCGCATGGGCAACCGGAATGGCAACAATAACCGTAACAATAGCGGCAATGGCTGAAGCGTAAGTTGAATGCCACGCAATACTAAAATCAAACGAGCTAAAACCATCACGCACTAACCACAAAGTAAATACTGCTAAAGGTAGGCCAATAGCGAGTAATAAAATAGGCGCAAAGGTGGCAAACATAGCGCCTAGTTGCCATTTTTTAGGGAATAAAATAAGCGAACGACCTTGACGCTCTGAGGCGGTTTTTATCTGTGATTCAATCATTAATAAAAAGCCAACAATCACCATCAGTTGCAGTGACAACATAGCCGCACGGCTTAAGGCAAAAGCATTGTATTCCACATAAATAACACGGGTAAACGTATCTAAGCGCATCATTGCGGGAGTACCAAAGTCAGATAAGGTATACAGCGCAACCAATAATGACCCTGCAGCAATGCCATTTATTACGCGGGGTAAAATAACTTTAAATACGCTTTGCGTCATCGACATACCCAGTGTGCGAGCAGCATTGACCATACTGGCATCTAAACTAAGTAAAGACGAACGGGTAGTCATCATAACAAACGGAAAAGTATACAAGGTCATGACAATGGCGGCTCCCGTTAACCCATACATAGAAGGGGTTTCAAAACCAAGTAAGTTGTTTATTTCACCGCCGGGACCAAATGCAGCATAAAGCGTAAAAGCGCCAATGTAACTGGGAATAGCAAGCGGGGCTGCAAACACCACCAGCCAAAACTTTTTAAACGGTAACTGCACATAGGCGCTAATGAATGCCAAGGGCACACCAATTAAAATTGAACCTAATACAGTTAATCCCATTAACGACAGGGTATTGCCTAAAATAGTTAAATTATGGCTATCAAAAAAAGAGCTTGCGTCAGAGGCAAGCGTAATTAAAACAAAAATAGGAGTCAGGGTCACTAGCGCTGCAAGCAGCGCCATTGGGTAAGATGTAGGTATTCGCATTATAAAACGCCGCTGCTGCGCATTAAATCTATAGTTGGGCGTAAATCAGCCAACTGGGTTAAATCAATTTTAGGTGGCGAAATACTGGTTAACTTTGGCAATCCATCGGGTTGAGTAATGCCATTAACCAGTGGGATTTCATAGGCTTCGCTTGCTAAATAACTTTGCACTTCAATGCTAAGTAAATAGCGCATAAAGTTGATTGCCAGTGGGTCTTCAGATAACGATAAAATACCTGAAGCGTTAACTAAACAGCCAGCATCATTCTGCGTAAAGGCTAAATCAAGTTTTGCATCTGGCTTACCTGATTTTAAGCGCAGCGTGTAGTAATGATTAGCAAAACCAATGTCTACTTCACCACGTTCAACGCCCATTACCACACCGAGTTCACCGGCATAGGTTTTAGAACGTTTTTTAACTTTTTTGAGCCACTTAGCTGTTTTATCATCACCTTCTAAAAGTCGCATAGCAGTAATAAACGATTGAAAAGAAGCATAAGCAGGCGCCCAACCAATACTTAAATCACTGTCGGCTATTTCCATAATGCTTGTTGGAATTTGCTCTTTGGTTAAACGCTCAGTATTAAAAGGCAAAGTACGTATACGACCAGTAACAGGTGCCCATTCATCGTATCTAAATTGTGGCTGTAATTGCGCTGATAAATCACTCGGCATGGGCTTGGCAAGGCCGGCATCGGTAACTAAACCAATTGCCCCAGAGTCGACTGCCCAAAATAAGTCGGCACGTTTAACCCCTGCATTTGCTTCGGCAACAATAGTGTTGGCAAGCGCTGCGGTAGGGCCGCGACGAATAGCAAGGTCAAGATCAGGGTTCTTTTTTTGAATGGCTTGTAATACGTTTTCGTATAAGCCACCTTCACCACGGCCTAAATAAAGCGTTAATGCACCTTTTAATTTAGGCAATGTATCAACAGACACGGGGTTTGCAATAGCAATATCAGCGGCAAAAGCGCGTGAAAGCGATAGCGGTAATGCACCCGCTACCCCTAACGCAGCTAAGCCTTGAATAAAGGTTCTGCGTTTCACTTAAAATACATCCTTACGTGCTTTTTCTGCTTTTTCAATCAGCGTTTGAGCGCGGCTTAGTTTGGTTTGCATATCAACAACCACATCACGAACTTCATCAACACTTTTATTATTAGAAATTGCTTGTGGAAGTGTTACGTTAAAGTCTTTTTCTAGAACTTCTACTAACTTCGCGTCTTGTTCAATTAGTGTACCTTCAACACCTTCAAATAAATGTAGGTAAGTGTCGTGCACTATGTTGGTGGCTTCATCGCTTAAACGTTCTGCGTATTTAGCGACCACTCGGTCTAATTTATGTTTAATTTCGTCGATAGTCGCGCTTTGCGTCATTTCTTTGGTTGCTGTAGCTTTTACGCTATCTAATAACCCTTTTTGTTGAAACTTAGCCGCCAATTTAACTGCGCCTAATCCTTGCCATAGGGCATTGTTCATTGCTTGTTGTTGTTTGCGTACTTCTAGCGCTGGTTTTTTATTATCGATAGCCATTTTTATGCCATACAAACCTTGCCAAATAGAGGCATAGACAGGCACGTAATTAGTTTCTATTGCGCTGTGGAATTTAACTGACTCCCAGTACTCAACCAAATCATCACTATTAACTGCTTTTGCGCCTTTTTTCTCGTAATCGCTTACCATGGTATCGACTTTAGAGATCATCCATTCAACGTCTTCATTGTAAGTTTTTAAATTAGCTTGAAGGTGATTAACATGCTCACCAATAGGGCCATTAGCAAATACAGGTTGTGCAAAAATCGCAGAGGCGAGTAAAAAACTTGCACTTAATGTCTTGGCAGGCTTAAGTAATATTTTCATAGCAAGTGAGTCCATAAATGTTATTGTAAATGATAGGCATTATCATATCCCTAAAGATCACTCAGATCAACACACTAAATGACAGGTCAGGGCTAAAAATACCAATGTTTTGGGGCGAATAGGCAGCAAACTAATTATTTGCATAAATTTTAACGTAACCCTTAATAATAGTTAACCTATCTATACGTAATGTTTACCTTTTATGGCGTTATAAATAGCATCACATAAAGCGCGAATACTGTTTTTGTCACTTATATACGGTGGCATTAGGTAAATTAGTTTACCAAAGGGGCGTATCCATACTCCTTGAGATACAAAATAAGCCTGAATTTTAGCGACATCAATGCTACCAGCCTCTTCTGTAAGCTCTACTACGCCAATAGCTCCTAAAGTACGTACATTCGCCACGGCGCTGAGCGCTTGGCATTTATGCAGCTGCTGTAATTGAGTATTTATTTCGCTGATACGGTGTTGCCAGTTTTGGCTTAGTAATAAATCAATACTGGTGCAGGCAACAGCGCAGGCCAGCGGATTTCCCATAAATGTAGGCCCGTGCATCAAAACCCCAGCTTCTCCTTCGCTGATTCCTGTGGCTATTTTGTCGCTAGTTATGGTTGCTGAAAGGGTCATTGCGCCACCAGTCAGCGCTTTACCTATACACAGTATATCGGGCTCTATATTGGCATGCTCTACAGCAAACAATTTGCCGGTGCGGCCAAATCCGGTGGCAATTTCATCGCAAATAAGCAGCACATCGTATTGAGTGCAGAGCTTACGCACACAGGCTAAATAATCAGGATGATAAAAGTTCATTCCTCCTGCGTTTTGTACTATGGGTTCAATAATAAAGGCGGCAACGTGCTGGTGGTGCTTTAAAAAATAGCTTTCGAGTTCATCGGCCTCGGCTTGATTAAACGCACTATTAAATTGGCTAATAGGGGCAGGCACAAAAATATGCTCAGGCAAAAAACCTGCGTACAAACTATGCATAGAATTAATAGGATCGCACACACTCATCGCTGCAAACGTGTCGCCATGGTAGCCTTTGAACGGGGTCATTAATTTTTGTTTTGTTGTAACCCCTTGGCTTAACCAATATTGCAGCGCCATTTTTATCGCTACTTCCACACTTACTGAGCCACTGTCGGCTAAAAACACCTTTGTTAATCCCTCTGGCGTTATCGCTACCAGCTTTTTACAGAGCTCTACTGCCGGCTGGTGGGTTATGCCACCAAACATTACATGGCTCATTTTATCTATCTGGGCGTGCATCGCTTCATTTAAAACCGGATGGTTATAGCCGTGAATAGCACTCCACCATGAGGCCATACCGTCAATGAGTTGTTCGCCCGTTTCTAAGTGAATAAGGTTGTGACTTGCATGTGTAACGGGGTAAACCGGAATAGGTTGAGTCATTGAGGTGTAGGGGTGCCAAATGTGCTGACGATCAAAATCAAGGTCTATCGTTTGTTTATTAATCATATGTAAACTTTAGCTAAGTGGGTTTCGTTGACAATGGTACGGCAATACGTATTCTAAGCCAATAACACTAAGAGCAAAAAATAAAAGAGAGTATTATGGAGCTTGCAACAGTTCGACACGATTGGACCCACAGTGAGGTGAAAGCCTTATTTGAAATGCCATTTAACGATTTATTATTTAAAGCCGCCTCTGTGCATCGCGCTAATTTTAATCCAAACGAAGTACAAATTTCTACGTTGTTATCTATTAAAACCGGTGCCTGCCCAGAAGACTGTAAATATTGCCCGCAATCAGGGCATTACAAAACTGATTTAGAACGCGAGCGCCTAATAGAAGTAGAAAAAGTCGTAGAGCAAGCGCGGTTAGCAAAACAAAAAGGCGCCACCCGTTTTTGTATGGGGGCTGCATGGTCAGATCCAAAAGACAGAGACATGCCATACATTTCGCAAATGGTAAAAGAAGTAAAAGCCCTTGGCCTTGAAACCTGTATGACTTTAGGCATGTTAAATAACGAAAAAGCCCATGCACTGCGTGATGCTGGCCTTGATTACTATAACCACAACCTCGACACTTCACCTGAATACTATGAGCAAATTATATCAACTCGGACATTCCAAGATCGTTTAGACACCATTGGTAATGTGCGAGACGCTGGTATGAAAGTCTGCTCCGGCGGTATTGTAGGTATGGGTGAGCAAGCAAGCGACCGCTATGGCTTATTAATGCAGTTGGCTAATTTACCCCAGCAGCCCGAAAGCGTGCCAATTAATATGCTAGTAAAGGTAAAAGGGACACCGCTTGAAAACGTTGATGACTTAGATCAGTTTGAGTTTATTCGTACCATAGCCACAGCACGTATTATGATGCCCAATAGTTACGTACGTTTATCAGCAGGACGCACTGCTATGAACGAGCAAATGCAGTCAATGTGCTTTTTTGCCGGTGCAAACTCTATATTTTATGGTGATAAACTTCTTACTACCGAAAACCCAGAAGCCGATGCCGACATGCAATTAATTAAAAAGCTCGGGATGAACCCAGAAACACGCCACGATTATTCAGATGAAGCCGTTGCTGCGTCTTTGTCATCGCAAGTGGCTGATAAAGCAACCGCAGAATTATTTTACGAAGCGTAAAGTGCTCAGTACTATGGTAATGGTTTAAAGTATCGCGTTGAAGGTTAAAGCATTTATGTCATTTGAATTTATAAACACTCATTTAGATGAACGCAAAGCACAACAGCTATTGCGTAAACGCTATGTAGTGCAAAGCGCAACGGCGCGCACTATTACGGTTAATGATAAAACCTACCTTAACTTTGCGAGTAACGATTACTTAGGGTTTGGCGATTCGCCGGTGGAGTTAACCAGTGCGCCATTACTCGGTAGCCACAGTTCAGCATTAGTGACGGGTTATCAACAGCCACAGCAAGCGCTTGAGCAAGCTTTATGCAGTGCTTTGGGTTATGAAGCAGGCATGTTGTTTAATTCGGGCTTTAGCGCAAATAGCAGTGTGATAAAAGCCTTGTTTCAAGATAAAGCGACAGCGCAACACAGTGCGATTTTTCAAGATAAACTCAATCACGCCAGTTTAATTGATGGCGCATTACACGCCAACGCCGCGTTAATACGCTTTAACCATAACGATATAAACCATTTACGCTCACGGCTAGAAAAATCAAAAGCGCGCAATAAGCTCATTGTGTCTGAAGGTGTGTTCTCCATGGATGGTGATACCGCGCCAATTAAAGCGCTATTTACCTTAGCAAAGCAGCATAACGCCTGGCTAATGATAGACGATGCCCATGGTTTTGGTGCTTTAGGAAAATCGGGGCTAGGCAGTTGTGAAGCCTTAATTGCAGCCGACACCTTGCCCGATATTTTAGTGATCACCTTTGGTAAAGCGGTTGCTAGTAGTGGGGCGTGCGTATTAGGTTCGCAGCATTTTATAGATTACATGCTGCAGTTTAATCGTGATTATACCTACTCAACCGCTATGTCGCCGTTTATTGCCTCTCATACTTTGGCGCGTATCAAAAGCATAAGAGACGCCAACGACAAGCGAGCTAAATTAAACGCTAATATTGCGCTGTTTAAACGCCTAGCTAAAGAGCAGCACATTGCGCTAATGGACTCTAACACCGCGATTCAACCAATTGTTTTAGGTTGCGCCGAGCAAACGTTAAAAGCCAGTGAGCAACTAAAGCAGCAGGGCATTTGGCTAACGGCTATTCGCCCGCCAACTGTTTTACACAATACCTCGCGTTTGCGTATTACCTTAAGTGCAGCCCACACCCATGACGATATAAAACAACTCGTTGGTGGTTTACAAAAGGTTATTTCATGATAAGCCCGCAGGCAATTAAAACTAAGCCACTTAATCCCACTACAGTGTATTTAGCGACTCAGGCTTTAAAAAAAACCACGGCGCATAACTTTTCAAAAGCAGCAAACAGTTACAGCCAGCATGCCAATGTGCAAAAACATGCGGCAAATGATTTATTTAAACTCATTAGTGCAAACCCTAATAAGCTCTGTGTTGACCTAGGCGCAGGGCCGCTTGTTAATACTCAGGCTTTAAGGGCATTATTTGGCCAAGTTGTTGCCATAGATTTAAGTTTTAACATGCTAAAAAGCAGTGATTTAAACACCCCAAAACTGTGCGCCGACATGGATAATTTACCGCTGCAAGCTAACAGTATTGACGTGCTATTTAGTAATTTTGCGCTGCAGTGGTCTGCTAATTTAGAAGCCTTAATGCACTCGCTTTACCAAGCATTAAAACCAGGCGGGCAAGCCTATATTAGTACGGTTGTTGCAGGGTCATTAAACGAGATCAAAACCGCCTTTACAGTGCTTGATTCACATAATCATATTAATCAGTTTGCAAGCCATAATAATATAAACCAATCGGTCGAAAAGGCCGGGTTTAAGATCAACGCATCAAAAAAAGTCATCTATACCGATCAACACAGCAGTGCATTAGCCGCTATAAAATCGATTAAAGCCATTGGTGCCACCACACAAAATCATGCAACAAGTCGCCCTGGTTTATTAACTAAATCAGCACTAAAAAAAGTCTGTGATGCCTATCCACTTGCAAACAATAAAGCCCATGTATCTTACCATGTGGTATTGTTATCATTAGAAAAAGCCCAGTAAAAATAATAAGGCCATGCCATGAACCAGTTTTTTATTACCGGTACCGATACCGACGCCGGTAAAACTCATGTAACCAGTTTGCTGTTAAAGTTACTCGCGCAACATAAAAAGCGCGCCATAGGTTTTAAGCCGATTGCCTCTGGGTGTGAAATGGCGTTTGAGCAGCTCGTAAACGCCGATGCGCTAATGCTAATGGAAAGTGCCACAGTCAGCGCTAAATACGACATTATTAATCCGTTTGCTTTTAAGCCCGCCATAGCTCCGCACATTGCAGCAGAGCAAGTAGGAGTAAACCTAAGTGTTGAAAAGCTACGTACCGCTTATAAAAATGTGAAGCAGCAAGGTGCCGATTACCTGTTAACAGAAGGCGCGGGCGGCTGGGCATTACCTATTAATAACAACGAGTATTTATACGACTGGGTAAAAGCAGAGCAACTACCCGTGATATTAGTGGTGGGGATGAAACTAGGCTGTATAAATCATGCTTTACTCACTGCTGCACACATGCAAAGCTTAGGGATTAATTGTGTAGGGTGGATTGCAAACCAAGTTGATGCCACTATGGATGAATACCAAGCAAACCTAGATTCACTGAAAACACGTTTACCATTTCCACTGCTTGCCATTAGCCCATACACAGAGCAAACCCCTAAATTACAAATTTATAAAACCCTGCTTGAAAAATTATCGATAAATCCATAAATAACCCTTGTGTTGTGACATAGTTTGTCACAGAATAGCGCTGACGTTATGACATAGTGTGTCATAACGCAGTGATTGCTCAAAGCCGATCAAACATAGTAAATCGCTCAGCAATAAATGTTATTTTTGGAGAACTCGTATGAAACGTGTATTTTTGTTTTTATTAACTAACCTCGCGGTTATGTTGGTATTAGGTGTGGTGCTTTCAATCATAATGAGTGCGCTGGGCTTAAGCCATCGTAGCCTTGGCGGAATTTTACTAATTGCGACTGTATTTGGTTTTGGTGGATCGTTTATTTCGTTATTTATGTCGAAATGGATCGCAAAAAAATCAACCGGTGCGCAAGTGATCACCCAACCTCGTACCGAAACCGAACAATGGCTGGTAAGCACTGTGGCTGCTCAAGCTAAAAAAGCCGGTATTAACATGCCAGAAGTGGCTATTTACGATAGCCCAGAAATGAACGCGTTTGCAACCGGCCCGAGTAAAAATAATTCGCTGGTGGCGGTAAGTACGGGTTTATTACATAACATGAGCCAAGATCAAGCCGAAGCCGTATTGGCGCACGAAGTATCGCATGTGGCTAATGGCGACATGGTAACGCTAACGCTTATTCAGGGTGTGGTTAATACCTTTGTTATTTTTGCCGCTAAAGTACTGGCTGGCATTGTTGACAACTTTATCAATAGCGATGAAGAAGAGGGCGGCAGCAGCTGGACTTACTTCTTATTCGATATGTTATTCCAAATATTATTTGGCGTACTGGCAAGCATAGTGGTTGCTCATTATAGCCGTAAGCGTGAATTTGCAGCCGATAGGGGCGCAGCTCAGTTGGTAGGCGCAGACAAAATGCGTTCAGCCCTTGAGCGATTAAAGCAAAACCACCCATCGCAATTAGAAGGCTCAATGATGGCCTTTGGTATTGCCAGTGGTAAAGGCATGGCTGAGTTGTTTTCATCTCACCCACCGCTTGATGCACGTATAGACGCACTACGTCGTTAAAAAAATTCAAGTTTTTCACAGTACTTGTAAACAAAAAGCCTGCATTTGCAGGCTTTTTTATGTTTAATGGTTTTTATTGCGATTGAATTATGTCAGTAATGCCCTCTGGCGAGAGTATTTCAATCCAGTAACCGTCTGGGTCTTTAATAAAGGCAAGGCCCTTCATTGAGCCACCGTCTGGCTGTTTTACAAACTCCACATCGTATTTAGCAAAGCGCTCACAGGCAGCGTATACATCGGGCACGCTAATACCAATATGGCCAAAGCCTTTTGGTTCTTCATTACCACTGTGATAACCGCTAAAGCTGTCGTCGTTTTCAGTACCCCAGTTATGGGTAAGTTCAATCAGCGCAGGGCGGCGAAACACCCACTGGGTTTTTTCTTTATTATCGCCTTTTGGCATATCTTGCTCATAGCCTAAAAAGTACAAAGTAAACTCCATACCAGGAAAGTCGTACTTTCCTAATAGTTTCATGCCCAATACGTTTTCATAAAATGCCAGCGACGGTTTTGGATCTTTAATACGCAACATAGTTTGCTGCATCACATAGCCCTCAGTGGCTTGTGCAATTTGCCTTGGAGATTCGTTATAGCTAGACATGAGATAATCCTTAATGAAATGACTGAAAAAACCTTAATGGATTTAAAAAGGCAGGGTATACGCTCATCATAATCAACAGCAGCAAAAATTAAAACCATCGAGCTAAATTACCAAGCATTGAGCTGAGTGTTTTATAAGCGAAAAATGGCATATTTATGGGTGCTGTATATTTATCCAGTGTATGGCATTTTGTCCAATATTACTGATCTCCCCCATTTTGGGGTATTTGTGCATTTATGAAGTATGAGCCGAAGTTAACTAGTTGTTTACAGGTGTTTATTTGAGGGCTAAGATAAATGCAATGTAATATATGGACATTTGTCGGTTTATAAAACGACAAATGTCTTAGACAAAATTGTTATGAGTTACCCGTAGATAATTGGAGTATCGATGTTCTTTAAGAATGAAGACAATGCAAAAGTCTTGGCAAGCTTTCTTCGTAAAGCTGAAGCAGCTCATATTGAAGACGAATCAAGAGCTATGCGCTTGTCGATTTCAAGAGAAATAATTGGATACATTTATAAGTCGCCAGAAGGCTGGGAAGAAAGATGCACATTTAATATTAAGCATATTGGTGACCAATTTCTTCAGTGGCTAAGAGATTTCGATCAATCAAAACCAACACATATTGATCATATTTACTGTATGTCCTATAGGTTTCTCTGCGAATTTGATTTTCTTGTGGGGCCGGGTAAAGAACTGAGCATGGAGCTAAGGTCACTTAAAAGTAAAATAGAGCATGACAGTGGAAAAATGGATGACGATGTTAGATCGCAAATAATTTATGCCTCTTATGTTATGCCAGCTAATATTGCAAAAGACTTTATTAATGACGCTAATATTGGTGTATTCAAAGATTTCGAGCAAAAGAAACTCGAAGCTGAAAAACTAAAAGAGCAATGGGATGGAGAAATAACATCAAAAGAATCAGCAGCCAACGCATTAAAAGACAAGTTAGAAGAGTATAAAATCGGATTTAACTTCGTAGGACTATACCAAGGCTTTTCTGCACTGGCTGAAAAGAAGGCTAAAGAGGCTTTTTGGTTATTCTTGTCACTAATTGGAATGGGCTTGCTTATCTTAGCGCCACTGGTTACTGAAATAGTTTTGTCTGTGGTGGGTATTTACAGTGGGAAGCCTTTAGGCATGGAGCACTTGCTTATTCTTATTCCTGTAATTTCCATAGAAATAATTCTTATCTATTTCTTTAGGGTCATACTTTTAAACCATCGGTCGGTCAAAGCCCAGATAATGCAAATTGAACTACGGCAAACGCTTTGCCAATTTATTCAGAGCTACACTGGTTACTCTTCTGAGATGAAAAAGCAAGATTCAAGCGCCTTAGAAAAGTTCGAAAGTCTAATTTTTAGTGGAGTTCTTTCCGATCCAGAAAAATTGCCGAGCACTTTTGATGGTGTTGAGCAGATAGGTAACTTAATCAAGAGTATAAAAAACTCATAACAAAGCATTGCAGCGGACAAGCCGCTGAATGCGGCGTTATGAGTGTAAGGAACACATGTGAATATTTCAGAAGAAGTGGATAAAATTGCAATGCGTAATCTAGAGCACAATAAGTCAAATCTTATCGGCTTAAAGGTTAAGTTGGAAAATTACTTAAAAAATAAAAATACAGGACAATACCTTTCTCACCTGTACAGTAGTGATATAAACGAAGACTGGTTTGAAGCGCAATGTAAGTCAGCTTGCAATCAAATTGAGAAAGTTACTAACGGAGAGTCTAAGTTCAACGAATATTATCAAAATATTCTAACTGAAAACGATCTGGTGCTACTTACCAAAGAATTAATTTCTGACATTTCATTACTTGATCAAATTTCAGGTGGCCGTTTGGCCTTAGACAATCAAGTTAGCCGTGATAACTATCTATCAAGTCATCAATTCTTTCTACATGCGAAGTTTTCATACTTTACCCACAAACACATAGCTGAAACGACTTGTAGAAACTTTAACTTTTCTACAATGCCAACTTTAATACGTCAATCTATCGAAATTAAGTTAAAAAATATGATTGGCTTGGAAAAGGTCGAGAAAGTTGGTGGAGGGTTTAAGTTTGTCCCAATAAATTCTCTACTAGCTTTTTTTGCTAACAATCCTAACTTTATAGAGTTTCCTGTATGTATAGACTTATTGAAAGCAATAAATACATGGACTAATACATTTGTTCACTCTGGTGTCGTTCCTTTTTGCTGGCAAAGTCTAGAAGCAGTTGATTTAATAGAAGGATTATTCTCTATAAAGAGTGATGTGTCTGGTTCGTTGAGTTTGCATGGATTTACATACCTAAAAAGCAACGTAACTATTGAGGATATTCAAGTGGCTTTAAATGAACATTTTAATGCTGAATTCACCTTGAATCAAAGGAGTGTAGAGGGCTGTGTAGTACACTCATAACAAGGCCTTAATAACAAATGGGGTCAAATCTTGACTTCAGACATCAATAGATACGGCAACCTATAAGCTGCTTTTAAAATGCTGGTAGCTTATAAGCTAATTAACCTCTAAGTTAAATTTAAAATAAAAGGAAGTTTTTATGAAAGGTATTAAACGTATTTGGTTTTGGTTTACGCTAGTTGTGTGCCCATTATTAATTATTTTAGGTGTGGCTACCTTTGCACAGTTATTAGGGCAGTACATGTATTCTCAGCAATTTAGTTTCTCGTCACTATCAAGTTTTCAAATTGCATTTATGGGGGGCGGAATTTGTGCGTTTTCTGTATTTTTAAACACATTAAAAGAGGCAAAAATACGCTTTTTTGCAAAATGAGTTAGTTAATAGGGACAAAGAGAGATTGTTGGTGGGCTCTCCAAGATGTGCTTGGTTTTAAGTCTTTTTTAAAACGGATGTAAAACTAACAGTTATTAAATGGACGATTCAAGGATGAACAAAGGATTATTAAAATCGTGGAATGACGATAAAGGCTTTGGCTTTATTAAATCAAGCACACTGCAACACGATACCTTTTTACACATATCGTCGCTCAAACATATGAGCCGTAAACCTAAAGTGGGCGACATTATTTACTTTGAGGTAGCGACTGAGCCTAACGGTAAAACTAAAGCTGTAAATTGCCGTATTGAGGGCGTACTCGCACAACCACACATAAAAACTTCATCAAGGCCGGTTAGAATAAGCAAAACCTCAGGTAAGAACTCACCTTTAATGAAACTTATAACACTTGGTATTATTTTTAGTATTGGTTTTAGTGTGTATAAAACCGGTTTTTTAAATACCAAGCAAACACCTGTAGTGACTAATGCTAACTTAGAGTCATTTATGCCCGCTAGTTCAAGCTCACTTAATAAAACACAGCAAGCATTTCGTTGCGATGGCCGCCAACATTGTAGCCAAATGACCTCGTATGAAGAGGCATTATTTTTTATTCAACATTGCCCAAATACCAAAATGGACGGGGATAAAGATGGCGAGCCTTGTGAACGGCAGTTTGGAAATAGGTAGTTTTTATATTGGGGTTATTAATAAACTAAAAATTAGTTGATACCTGTTAAGTGGAATACGATTTTTAGTAATACAGTTATAAATAGCTGGTGGATTAAAGCCATTTATCATGGAGGTTGTTATGTTTAAAGTAATAATTGGATGTGCTGTTATATTTTCGTTTGTTTGTATGTTACTCGCCGCCGCACCTTTTACGCCTGCAATATCAGGATCATTTATTATGCTGTTATTTGCTGGGGCTATTGGTTACAAGGGCTACCTGCAATCAAGTTTGATATTGCTGTTAATTAATACGCTGGCGGTTATTGGTAGCCCAGCTACAGATATAGACAACACTGATGCATTACTGTTTTTACCGATATTATTTTCAATCTCATTTGGTGGTGTTTTATTAGGCGTAAGAAAGTTAACTTTAAAACACGTTTTGTAGACGAGAGTTTTGCCCACGTTTGAGGTAAAGCTTTTTGTTATTAAGCGATAAGGTGTAGCAGCGCTTTGCTCCCTTTGTGAAGATAGCCTTTCACATTGTTTGTTTCCTCTAAAAGCAAAGCGTCTGTTATTTCTCCTTGTGAATAAAGCCCTTAAATAGCTATTACAAACTTAAAGTTAAAGCGCTTCAAAAATGGCTGCAATACCTTGCCCGCCGCCAATACACATTGTGACTAACCCAAACTTGCCATTAATTCGTTTGAGTTCGTACAAGCATTTAGTTGATAAAATTGCACCTGTTGCGCCTACAGGGTGCCCTAACGCAATGGCGCCGCCATTCGGGTTTACTTTATGGGCAGGGAAATTTAACTCGTTTGCAACGCACAGAGCTTGTACTGCAAAGGCCTCGTTAGACTCAATCACATCTATATCGTCGATGGTTAAGCCTGTTTTTTCAAATACCTGTTGTACTGCAGGAATAGGGCCGATACCCATTAAAGTAGGATCAACGCCTGCTCTGGCATAACCCACTAAACGAGCGAGCGGTTTTAAGCCTTGTTCATTGGCTTTTTGCTCTGACATAAGAACCAACATGGCTGCACCATCGTTTATACCGGATGAGCTTGCTGCGGTAACGGTGCCATCTTTTTTAAAGTAGGGCTTTAAAGTGGCAAGTTTTTCGGCTGTGGTATCGGCGCGAACATGTTCGTCGGTGTCAAAAATGTGCGTCCCTTTTCGCGACTTGATTTCTACAGGTACTATTTGCTGTTTAAAATGACCTGCAGCAATCGCTTTTGCGGCT
Source organism: Pseudoalteromonas sp. MQS005 (assembly GCF_001661605.1). NCBI lineage: Bacteria > Pseudomonadati > Pseudomonadota > Gammaproteobacteria > Alteromonadales > Pseudoalteromonadaceae > Pseudoalteromonas > Pseudoalteromonas sp. MQS005. Next base: position 27,909 of record NZ_LYRQ01000051.1, read on the forward strand.
TTATGATGGCTTTTTGCTGCGTACTCGTCTTGCTGCTGACGGCTAATTGAATATTTTTCTGCGATGTTTTCAGCAGTTATTCCCATCGGGTTATTATCCCATGGGTCTTGTAAGGTCGTGGTGAGCTCATCGACCATAGTGCTATTGCCCATTTTTTGCCCCCAGCGGTTACTTTCAAGGGTATAGGTTGAGCTACTCATGCTTTCAGCTCCGCCAGCAAGGGCTGCATCTACATCACCTAATTGAATTTGTTGTGCCGCTTGTATAATGGCTTCAAGCCCTGAACCACATAAGCGATTAAGCGTTACAGCGTGGCTGCTTATAGGCAACCCAGCATCGAGACCAATGACTCTTGAAAGGTATGCGTCTTTAGGGCCGTTATGAATAACTTTGCCTACCACACATGAACCTACTTGGTTAGGAGATAGTTTAGACCGATTTAGGGCTTCTTTAGCGCACAAAGTGCCAAGCTCAGCTGGGCTAAAATCTTTGAGACTGCCACCAAAGCTACCAATTGCTGTGCGTACAGCACTTAAAATTACTACGCTGTTGTTTGTATTTTGTGCCATTTTTGTTCTCTTATTATTTTTTATAATCACTTTGTGCTGGTGTATGTTTAATAGACTAATGCGATTAATAGTTTTATTAATGCATCAAAGCATAATTTCTTAATAAACTAAAGGCGAGGTTGGTTCAGCTGTATATGTATTTTAATAAAGGGAATAGTAAAGTAGGTGAGTAGTAATAATATTTTTGTTTAAATTTATGAAATAGGGCTCTCATTATGAGAGCCCACAGGTGTTTATAAATCAATCATTTCAATATTAACAACGACATTTTTAAAACCCGCATCTTCAAACTCTTTTTTTAACTTTTCTGCACTTGAGTACTCACTAGATGAAACACTTCGCTTACTTCTTTGGTTAGTGACAATTGGGGTTTCGTCACCAAAGTAAACACTGCCCGCAAATTGGCTTTGTGCATAAAAGTGGCCTGTTAGGGTTGTTTTTTTAGGTCTTAAAACATGGCTTAAATAGTATTGCATTGTTGATAAGCTTGTTTGTTGTATCATCCAAGGCCAATCCCATTTTTTATTCTCACCTGGTATATAGCGGTGTTCCCATTGATACTCAATGCTTTTATCTTGACCTGCCCAACGGCCAATTACAAAATTAGCAGTGTCGTTAGGTCTGTTTTCTGGGTGGGTTAATAAAGCATTGCCTCCCCATCGCATAAAGCCATTTATAGATAGATCATAGGTAATATCAGCATCGAATGCATAAGGATACGATATTGATGATTTAAACAAATCGACCTTTGCATTAAGCTGTGTGTATGCTGGTACATTGGTTCTTGCCTGTACAACTACTCGCTCAGCTTCTGAGCCGCCATTACTTGTTCCCCATGCTTGCTCCGCTGCGATTGTGACAGATAACGAAGTGTCTGATCCGCCAGTAACAGAGGGAGACTTCCATGTATTAGATAATGTAACAGACTCAGAAATACTGTAATCATTGGTTTTAGACCAGTTGGTTGCCGCATCGTATTCAATTGTAACCACTGACATTTGAGCTGCTGACGTGTCATTCACTGCAGGGACTGTTAACGTTTTTATTAGTTCTTTGTCGGCAGCAACAATATCACCTGTTATTTTATATGACTCGTTATCCATCACATATTGAAAGTTAGATACGGTAATAGCTGACTTTTCATCACATCGATAACCATCACAACTGCCACCATTGTAACCTTGTATTTTCCACCCTGAGCCCGTTTTGGTTACCTCCATGTCATCACCCACATAGCTAGAGCGATTTCCACCAACCCACGCAAATCCCATTGTATGGGCAAGGTATGAAAGGGGTTTTATAAACCCCTCTTTTTGATTCACTAAGTCCCATTCAATTTGGCTTTGACTGCCTGGCGATACTTTTACGGGACTTAATGTAGGGATCTCATTAATAGGATCGTTAGGGTAGCACCAAGAATTTACAGCAGTCCCTTGTTTTATTTCACCTGCGTAGCCAGAACCCATAATAACCCAGCCATTAGCTAATCCCGTTATTTGCCACTTACCCATTTTGTTAGTAAGTTCATTTCTGTAGGTTTGCGCTTCAGCCTTTGTAATTAGTCTATTATCAGCTGAGCAAACTCCAGCACCTAAGCTTTCATTTTTAAGTTGATCTGGATAAATTGCAGTTGTATTAGCACTTACAAAACTTGTATGCGACAACAGCAATAGGGGTAATATTTTTTTCATTAAGTTACATCCTTTAAAATTATATTTAAATGAGGTCCTAATTAAATAATCTAATTTTGGACCGATTTTGATTC
>NZ_LYRQ01000052.1:0-30138 GCF_001661605.1 Pseudoalteromonas sp. MQS005
AAATTCAGTGATTTATGATTTTGGGTTTTTGATTCTTTATTATATTAACGACAGATTAACCAAATATACAATTATTTAGTAAGTTTCGCTATTCGAGAAACTTTTACGCAATAGTCTGTAAATGTTTACTTAGTAGGTTTAAGCCAATATCTACTATTTTAAATTAAGTTATTGAAATTAAAGGTTAAAAAATGTTGGCCCGATGCTCGCATTAGCTTAAGTGTCTTTAATCAAAAGGAGAACGATTATGAAAACATTTAATAAGTCTATGATTGCAGCCCTAGTATTAGGAACAACCGCAATGGGTGCTCAGGCAAGCAGTTGGGAAAACGAAAGTAAAGATGCTTGGATTGATGGGAAAGCAGAAACAGTCTTGCTTATGAACACCAATCTAAATAACTTTGATATCAACACGGACGTAAAAAACGGCAAGGTAATGCTAACAGGTAAAGTAAACAGCGAAGTAGATAAAGAGCTTGCTGAAGAACTTGTGCTAAGCCTAGATGGTGTAACTGATGTTGAAAACAGTCTAACTGTGGTAAAAAACACCGACATGAAGAAGCATGATTCTAAAATGATGAGTAACGACACTGAAAGTGATTTAACCGATGCTAAAATCACTACAGTGATCACAACACGTTACTTATTTGATTCTGAAGTAGGTGGTACAGACATTGATGTTGATACCGATAATGGTGTGGTAACTCTTAAAGGTACAGTTGAGTCTGATGCTGAAAAGCAATTAGCGATGGAAATTGCTAAAAACGCTGAAGATGTTCGCAAGGTAGTTGATGAATTAACTGTTATTGCAGAATAATACACTATACTAAAGCCCAGCCCTGCTGGGCTTTTTGCTTTGCTAACATTATAAGGATTAAATTATGGATATCATTAGAATTATTTTTTCTATTTTATTACCACCACTGGGTGTGTTTTTACAGGTAGGACTAGGGATGCATTTTTGGTTAAATATTTTGCTAACTTTGCTCGGCTATTTCCCAGGATTAATTCATGCGATTTATATTATCGCCAAAAAATAATGTAGCTGCATAGCAGGACATTTAATACTGAGTTGCTAAGTGCTCCCAAAGGTATGTGTATTAGTTACTCAGGCTGCTATTAATAGATGGATTTGTTTTACAAAACTCATCACTAACAAAACCTCAAAGCCTACTATTTGAGCAGTTAGCCCCTTGATTGTTAAAATAAAGCTTTTTGCTAGTGACAAGCCCCTAAAAACTTTTTATACTGCAACCCGCTTTAGTCGCTCTGTGGCTAAACGCTTCAAAAATTAACTGCTTACAGTTATACAAAGATGGCCCCTTAGCTCAGTTGGTTAGAGCACACGACTCATAATCGTTAGGTCCCCAGTTCGAGTCTGGGAGGGGCCACCACTTTTACACGCTTTCCGAGTAAACACCTACTAACAGAAATTACTCTGTGCTACCTCTGTGCTACTTTTTATTTCTATATAATAAGAACAAAATAGTCAACACTTTATATAGAACTATTGGTAAAGTGTATAATAAGGTGTATATTTAACTGTAAAATTCACTGTCAATTTAGTTGTAGCGTATGAATAAGTTTATTTTGGAGCATTCTCCATTAGTAATGGCTTTGGTCGATTTGAGATTCACTACCATCCCGAAGAAAAAAATAGAGCAAGGTTTAGAGGATTTTAAAAGTTCTCTTTTTGATCTTGGGCTATCAATTTTTCATGAATCAGAACTTAATCAAGTTGAAGCTCAACCAACTACAGAAGGGCATTTCGAGTTTAAGACTCATAAGAATCAACGTTTTGACTTCCTGAGTTTGCAGCGCAATAAAAGTGTAATTCTAACTACAGAGTCTTTATGTTTTCGAACAACCGATTACAAGCACTTTGATGAGTTTAAAGGTTTTTGGACATTAATAATTGAAGCCTTTTTCAATAGCTTTCCGCAAGCAAAAAACGCTGGAATGCGTCGAATGGGACTTCGGTATACTGATGTTTTTCTGCCTCAACAAGACGAGCAATATACAGATTACATAAGTGAAGAGTGGATTTCCCATACACACAGAGCCAGTCAGTTAAGTACTCTGAATAGTTTTAGGCAGCAAAGGCAAACAGATCATGGAATTATTAGAGTTGAACTGGAAGAAAGGCTTCCTGATAACGGAGTCATTGAGCTTTTTCCTCGTGATATACAGGACCCCCCTCCAGTAAGTGTCTCAATTAATATTAAAGATATTTGGAAAACTGCATCTCCCAGTAAGTATGCACTTTTAGATGTTGATCATTCATGGCTACCCAACGAAAAAGAGGTGATGGGCCTGTCTATCGAAACGATAAACAAATCTTTACAATTATTACACGGAGATAGTGCGGATATTTTCTGGGGCATATTAAGTGCTCATGCGGAAAAGGTTTGGAATAAAAGGGAAATAGGAGGAGTTTTATGACTTCATTTGCTATTAGTTCATCAAGTAGAAGTAGTATCTTAGTTAAAGCTGGCGTACTAATTTTAACTGCTGCGGCAGCCGGAAATGCAAATGCTCAAGTAGTAGAGAATAAGCAAATGTTACTTAATGGTTGGGATTCACAACAGCCTGATACTACCAGATTTACTGCATTGAGAAGTGGTGATGTATCGGTAGTAACAATTTCTAATTTAAAGCCATTAAACTATCAAGAGAATAAAAATATAAAACCAATTTCAACAATTGATATGTTACACACAATATTTTCATCTCTTGGTGTTAGTGTTTCTGATTTAGAGCAAGTAATTGGAGTTAAAAGAGCTACAGTATATAACTGGAAAAAAGGTGGAGATATAAAAGGGGATGCAACTTTTAAAAGGCTACAGGAGGTATTTTCAGTTGCTCAAGAAATCTCTAACTTCAATTCTAAACCTTTTGGTCGCAAAGCTAAAAGTGTCATATTAGACGGAAAATCATACATAGAATTACTTACTCAGGATAATTTAGATCGTCCGAGAATAGTTGAGCATGCAAGAGTTCTTGCTAACCAAAATGAAAAAGGCTTAGAAAGGTCAAATAAACCAATCTCTTCGATGAATGACATTAATTCACTATCGGGAGAAGTGTTTATTAATGGATAATCCTACCGACTCAAGACAGACACTTCTGGAACTGGAGTGGAGGCAAGGAAGTATAATAAGCTGCCAACAGTTATTGGCAGCAGCAAATGAACACGGAATTCCTATCCCTGAGTTACCCGATAATCCAGTTGCTCATATTATTATTATTAGCATGAGCTGTGATGTTGTGTATGGTGACTTTGAAGTATTACCTAATGTAGAAGCACAGGTCTGTTTTCTTAACCCTAAGGCTAAAAACTCAAATGCTAAAATCATAGATCCAAGGAAAATGGTGCTTTTACATGATGAAAGTAAGTTTGATGTTAGCATGAATGGCGCAGTGTCTTTCAATAGAGCAGTCCTTTTGCATACCAGACCAACTTCAAAATTATTACTTGATTCTCTCAATTCGCTACTTAGATGGAAGGTTGCGCAATATAATCGTCTGGCTCTACCTGAAGAATTAGTAAATCGTATTGGTAATGTACTTAGAGATAAGAAATTTCAAAAATGGGTTAAGCAGTACGCGCTCTATTTTGAAGGAATTTTCATAGAACTTAATAGCTTTGAAGAATTAAAAGAAAATGAAACATATGCGTTAGGTATTATATGTGTAGTGAACGCGGCTAAATTAAATGATGAGGTTAATATAATTGAACTAAGCTCTCAATTTGAAGAGTTAATTATCCAGCCAATAAGTGAGGTAGAAAAAGTTATGCTCCTAAATGATACTTATGATCAAGAGGGGCTAGACGCAGTAATAAGCTCAAATGAATTTACGTATGATATGTTGAAAAGGTTTAGGCGATATCCTCTTGATCATTTCTCATTGGATCCTGAGCAAAATGATGCTCCTGTGTCAATTTGAGTTAGAGCCGAGCTTTTTATTCTATGAGGTGATCATCTTAAGATTTGTTCATTATGCCTGTACAAAATTTGATGACCTCAAATTGCTTGAGACAGAACAAGATTTTAGCTAAATAAAATATACAAACCAAAAGAATAGTTACCTCAAATAAACTTCAGTAATTTCAGCCCTGAAATGGCCTAGCTCTTGCGACACGGTTTCGAGAGCAATAGCTCTCGCTAAACCTAAGCTTTTTAGCTCAGCCATTCTCTCTTGTGCGTAGCTATGCCTGAGGCCATGACCGCCATTAGAAAAAAAGAGTGTGCGGCTAGATGCTTTTGAGAATGAGCATGACCATTTATGACCACCACCAATATCATAACGTTGCAAATAGTTAACTTCCTTATCACGAACCGTTATGGGCTGTGCTAAGCGCCTTTGTTCCAGCTGTGTAGCTAATGCGTTAGGTATTAATACATCGCGGACAAGGCCGCCTTTGCCTTTCACAGTATAAATACAACCTTCTCGACCAAGCTACTTACTTCTAGTGCAGGGCGCTTGTCTGCCTTACGCACAGGCAATTGAACACCATTTAGATGAAATATTCACTAGAGAAGATCTTGAGAGCCTTATATAATAACTGGGCTGCTCAAAAAACGAGCTTTAGGAGTACCTATGTTTTCAAATTTAATCAAGCCGAAGCCAACGCAAAATTCGAAACTTTCAGACTTTGTGCTAAATTCTAGCTCAAGCGAGAAAAAGCGAATTTACAGCCAAGTTATTGAGCGAGCTATTTCCTCTCAAGTTCAAGTTGTAAACAAAGTATCTGCAACGAAAAGATAATAACTAGCGATAGTTAGACGTGAGTCTGGGCTTTTACCTACAAACAGTACTTAGTAAGCGGCTTAAGTACTTCTATCTGAGGATAATTAACTTTGAAAACAGCCGCTAAAGTTGGCTAACTGTATTTTCTTACCAGAGACCTGATTTTTTTATTAATTTTATTGAATACATTGCAATAAACACAGTTGAATCTACTATTAAAGTGTTATGGGATTTTATTATAAAAATCTTTATTTTGTGACCTTTAATGTCGCTACTGTTAATTGTGTGCAGTATATAAAATACCGCTTTGTTACCCCTTAGGTGCTCTATGTTATTAAAACGAAAAGTATACATCAGCCTTATTTTGGCTGTTGTTGCTCCTTTAGCAATATCTACTCTAATATTTTCAAATAGTATTCGCTCAAATACAGAAGACAAACTAGCCAAAGTAGATTTACCAACAGCGCTTAGTGAAGTGAAAAGCCAAATCGAATTAGAGTTATCGACTCCTATTATTGTTGGCAAAGAAATAGCGCAAAACTTATTTGTGCAACAATGGATGAATAATAATGAAGATGCGCAAAGCCGAGGTAAATTCATTGATTACCTCAAACATATAAAAAATAAAAACCAAGCCCGTAACGCATACATTATTTCTAAAAACTCCCGCAATTATTACACCGATGAAGGTATTTCTAGGCAAATAGACAGTAGTGATACTTGGTTTGATGCTTTTTTAGCATCGGATAGACCATTTGAAGTAGCACTCGACATAGATAAAGGTAGCTCTGAGGTGATGGTATTTATTAATTATGCCATTGAGCTTGATGGGCAACGACAAGGAATTGCCGGAATAGGCCGTTCGCTCGATTCTATGGTGGATCTCATAAGTGAATATAGAATAGGAGAGGGCGGCATTGTTTATTTGGTCTCTGGTAGTGGCGAGATTATGTTGCATGGTAATAAAACTAAAATTGGGCAATCTGTTGACTTGGCATCCATTAAAAATGGGGCAATTCAAAGTAAAGTAATTGATGGTGATGACTATGTTGTCTCAAGTACGCCAGTAAACTCATTAGGTTGGCATCTAGTTGCTGAAATTCCCCAAGAGCAATTATATGGCGCAATTAATAGTGCTATTAATACTAATATCATTTTTGGTGTAATTATTGCGCTTGTAGGTTTAGCGTTAGCACGCGTGTTAGTAGGGCAAATATTTAGGCCAATCGAAAACATTACTGCAGCGGTGAATGCATTAACGGAAAAAGATGGTGATTTAACGGCACGACTCCCTACTGATGATAATAATGAAATTTCAGACTTAGCGGTTAAGTTTAATCTGTTTTTAGAGCAGTTACATTATATGTTCAAACAGGTTTCTGAGTCGGCAATTCATGTTAAAGGTATTTCCCAAGATGTGCTTGAGCAAGTGCAAGGTGCGGCAAATTTAGCTGAAGTGCAATCATCGAGTACGCAAACGGTGGCGGCAGCTGTTAATGAGATGGAGGTTACGGTTCAGGATATTTCTGGTAGTGCCAGTAATGCAGCAGATATTGCTACTAAAACCGAAGAAACGACGCACAAAGGGGTTGAGTTTGTTCAAAGCACGATTAAACAAATGGAACAACTAGAAGCGTCAATGGCCAACTCTGTGGCCTCGGTGTTAGAGCTTTCGACAGAGATTAAATCAATTTCTCATGTATTGGATGTAATTAAAGGGATTTCCGAGCAAACTAATTTATTGGCGTTAAATGCGGCTATTGAGGCTGCTAGAGCGGGTGAGCAGGGCCGTGGCTTTGCAGTAGTTGCTGACGAAGTAAGAACGCTTGCGCAACGTACCGCGGAGTCTACGGAGCAAATTAATGAGATGATTGATTCGTTAAATGCTAAAGCGTCAAGCACGGTAACAGCGATTGAATTGGGCAGCAAAAACACCCTAGAAAATGCCGAGCGCTTAAAAGAAACCGGCCATACATTAAATGGTATTTCACAGGAAATTGTACTACTAAGCGAGTTAAACAACTCAGTGGCTACTGCAACGCGAGAGCAAACACTAGCAACCTCAGAAATTAGCCAAAATATTGTGATGATTTCCGATTCGGCAGAGCAAACCAAAGAAAATATGAAAAAGTCAGAGCAGCTTTGTAACGGTTTAAATAAAGAATCGAATATTTTAAGGGATTTACTGGGTAAGTTTACGCTTTAAACACGATTTAATTAAAAAATCAGTTGAGCGAGGAAACCATCATAGTTATAGAGTTCTCGCCTATAACTATGATGCTGTAATGGCGGTTAGTTTTTACGGTAAATCTCGTGATCCATTTCGTAAATATTTACGCTTAAACTGTCAGAGGCTCTGCAATACGTTTGCAAGCAGGCTAGTAATTGCTCACTTAGTAGTTGCTTTTGCTCAATGGAACGCCCAGCCATAATATGCACCGCAATATGAATAAACCCTTCTTTACCCACACCTAACTGATAATGCTGATAAGCAATAGCGCGAGTCTTTATTGTTTCTAAATCAAATAAGCCACTTTCAAACGTTGTTGTATGGATTTTTTCCACAAGAACTTGAGGTAGTAAAGGCAGATCTTCTGAGTGTTCAATAATAATGTGTGGCATTTAACGTATCCTCTTTAGATTGGTTTATTTAATTATACCAAACGGGTTTGTACACGCTAACCCCATAACGCTTAATTTTTAAAAATGAGGCTTGAACATATTTTTAGCAATAAACTCATTTAAGCAATTACAAGACCTGTAGCGAGTTTAATTTTAGATTTATTATGGCAAATATTTTTGGTTGATACGTTTTATGTCAATTTGTGGTGACTTATACGAAGAGTACACAAGCCAGTTGGTATTTGTAATAAAGGTTAAGCCAGAGGTGCGACTAAATGCGCGTTCGGGAAGGCGTATTACGTCATGATGGCTATTGGTTGATAAGTCATAATAACTCAAACGGTAATCACCTTGTTTTACATTAAAATAGTAAATACGCGATTGCGCTAAGGTGTCGCCTTCAAAAAAATACCACGAATTATGATTCGATAAATTAATTTCGCTAACCAGTGGTTGCTCAGTTTGGCTATTTGGGTCTTTTATCCATAGTTGATTAGTTGCTTGGTTGGCAAAAATTAAAGCGCCTTGTTTGTTTTCATAAGCGTATAGTGTTGGTGAATCTATGGCCTGTGCCAGTTTATTGCCATTTAAATCGAAGCGATAAACATATTGATCATTCGCTACCAATAGGCTTTTACTATCTGCAGCCCAACTCGGTTTTCCATGGTAACTAAAGCCTGTGGGTAATGACTGACTTGATTGGGTGTTAAAGTCATAAAGGTATAGCGCATGCTCACCAAGATGAGAAGCGACAAAGGCAATGTAATTACCATTAGGTGACCACACCGGGTTGTAAATATTTGCACTGAGATTAGTAAGCTGTTTTCGTGAGGTGCCGTCTTGATTTGCAGTCCATAATTCCATTGAGCCCGATTCGTTAGATACAAAAACTAACTTTTTTCTGGCTTTACTGTAATCAGGAAAGCGCGTATTAAAGTCGCTTGATAATACCGGAAAAGGGGAACTTGCAACCGCATTACTGGTTTCTACACGCATTAATGCAGAGTCGATATTCCATTGATGAAAATACAAACTGCCATCATGTGCATATTCTGGGTAACTTAAGCCATCAATGTGCGCATTGATCATTTGTTGTGTTTTGAGGTTATAAAAATAACCTTGGCGCTTGCCTTTTTTAACACCCGAAAAGACGAGTTGTGGCTTATTGGGATGCCAATCAACGCCTCTCATATCAACAAAACCTGAAGTTAATTGCTTAGCATGAGCTGTTTTTATGTCGATTAAAAATAGTTCTTCAAAACCCGTTGGTAAATTACGCGATACCACCAGCTGTGTCGCATCTGGTGAAAACACAACGGACTCATCGGTATATTGGCATGCTGACGTACAAGGGACTTGAGTAACTGAGTATGGCGATGAGGTTAAATCGACAAGGTTAAGCTGGGTAAAATCATTATTTTTTTCATCTTCACTAATATAAACCAGCTTAGTGCCTGTGGCATTAATGTCTATATCGGTACTGGTTTTACTTCCGCACAGCCCTATAACAGTGATATTGCCCGAGGCGATATTTTGCTGAATTACTTCACAGCCTTGAGCAGCTTTACGGCGGTAATAATAAATAAACGTTAAATCAGGACTAAATACCGCTCTGCCCTCAATGAATGGGGTGTCGGTAAGAGCTATTGCAGCTTGTTCGGATAAATGTAAATCACGTAAGTATAAATTGGCTTTATGACCAGGGCGGCGCCACGAATACGCTAAAAAATGACTGTCATTAGAAATAGCCGGAAACAACTCTCTTCCTGGGCTGGTGGTAATTGTTTCAATGTAATCGTACAAACGCGCTGCTTGTTGCGATTGAGCAAGTGGCTGCTTTGCGTTTTCAAAAAGGGCGCTATAACCCCAATAGCTACCTAATAGTATAACGATAGCAAGTACGCTAGCGTAAATATACCCAGAGCGAAGCGGCATATTGTTAATGCTATTAACAGGCTCTGGCGTTGTTGGTTTTTGTACTAACCGGTAACCCGTTTTACGCAGTGTTTCTATATAGGTATTGTCGGGGTCGAGTTCTTTAAAGCTTTTACGAAGATGCCATATGGCATTTGTCAGTGCTTTTTCGCCCACATATTGATTACCACCCCACACATTCTCTATTAGTTGCTCACGCGTTACTGCGTTTGGATAACACTCTACCAAGTAAACAAGTAGTTCTATAAATTTAGGTTGTAATACACAGGTTTTATCGGCACAAAACAGCTTATTTTCAAACACCGATATTTGGCATTTTCCAATTGAAAATGTCTGTTGAGTATTCATAGTTTGTGTATTTAAACCTCTTGATTAATTACGTTACTAGGCAGTGTTTAATGCAAAATAAAGCGATAGTTGGTTAACATTCGATTTTACATCATTCTAACAAGAAAACCTTAAGTGTATGATTATAAATAAATAGATATTAAATAGATATAAAATAGGGATATAAACGAGACACCTCTCATTGTGCTTTTATTCACGATTACTTACAACATGTTATTAGTAAAATAAACCAATTGGTACAAAACAAATTTAATAACTAAAAAGTTAATCAAAAACGATTTGTACTAATGGAATAATAAATAATAAGGGAAGTTTGTGAGTAATATATCAACAAAAAAATGCGCTTTAGCATTGGCTATAACAGCGAGTTTATCTGGGCATGCAATAGCAAATGACGAGGCTATTGCTCGTCAATCAACGGCTAAAGCAAGCGAAGAAGTGGTACAAGAAGCACCAGAAAAAATAACCGTAACGGGTTCGCGTTTAAAGCGTGATAGTTTTTCGGTAACAACCCCGCTGGTAACCATGGATAGAGCGTCGATTCAGGATACAGGCCTAGGCAACCTTTCAGATGTATTAATCGATAACATGCCTGCACTGAGCGAAAGTATTGGTAACACAACCAGCCAATCAAGTATTTCGGGTACGGGTTTATCAACGGTGCAGCTTCGCGACTTAGGCGCTAACAGAACGCTAACGCTTATTGATGGCCGCCGTGTGGTATCAAATAGTTATGGTGGTAACTATGTGAGTTTAAATACCATTCCAAGTGGCATGGTGGAGCGCGTTGAAATTATAAGTGGTGGTGCGTCGGCCACTTATGGTGCCGATGCGGTAGCCGGTGTAGTGAATATTATTACCCAGTCAAAAAAAGAAGGCTTTGAATTTCAAGCCCGTGGCGGTGAAACAACAGATGGTGGCGGTCGTGAGTTTACGCTTGATTTAAACTACGGAACGTCATTTGCTGATGATCGCGGTTATGTATTTGTCAGCTCAAACTGGGATCGTGATTTTGGCATGACCTTTTACGACCGTGACCGCGCCAAAATAGAAGCCGCGCATAGTTACGATGATGAGTTGATGTGTAATCAAATGTACACTGCCGATGGTTATCAGTGTATGAGTGGTATTACACAAGCTGATTGGGCAAGCAAAAGCGATGGTACCTTAGGCGGTGTATTTTTAGAAAGCAACCGAAACGATACCCAGTTTTGGTACGACGGGCAAACGCTGCGTGATGACTGGAAAGGCAATGAAGAAATTTATGGTATAAATTCGTCACAATACGTCATGCTTGATGTACCTAGTGATAACTTTTCGACCGCAATAAAAGTAGATTATGATGTAACAGACGACATTATGAGCTACTTCCAAATTCAATACAGCAAAAGTGGCTCGTTCAACGATAAGTCACCTGAAGATGAATACGAAGGGGCTTACGTACCTCGCTACGACCCAGTGACTGGCGATCCTATCGATGATATTGCCCCTGGTTACATTCCTATTGATAACCCATACGTGCCACAAGAAATTATTGACAGCAACCCATACAAAGACCGCATTTACTGGGATCGCCGCTTTGGTGAAGTAGGTAATATCAGCACCGATAACGACCGTACGACCATCCGAACTTGGGCAGGCCTACAGGGCATGATGTTTGATGATACATGGGATTGGGATATCTCTGCTGGATACGGGCAATTCAAACAACATCAAATCCGTAGTAACGAGTTAAATACGGTACGTGTCAATCAAGCACTGCAAGCTGAAAAGCTAGCCGATGGCACTATTCAATGTAAAGACGCCGAAGCGCGAGCGCAAGGATGTGTTCCGCTTAATCTATTTGGTGAAGGGTCTATTACCCCTGAAATGGCTGACTGGATCCGTACAAACCCGATTATTGATACTGAGATTCAGCAATATACGGTAATGGGTTATATCACTGGTGACCTATACGAATTACCAGCAGGTAATGTGTCTGCAGTATTTGGTGCAGAGTATCGTAAAGATTCACAAAGCCTAGATACCAGTGATGATATGAAAGCGGGCGGTATTACGTTTAACGTTGTGCCTTCTTTTTACGGTGAAGTAGAAGTGTATGAGGCATTTGCTGAACTTGCGGTGCCACTACTTAAAGATGCGCCATTTGCTAAAAGTTTGTCGGCAGAAACGTCGCTGCGTTTAGCAAATTACAGCATTGATAATATCAGCACTGTTGCCAGTTATAAGCTAGGCCTTTTATGGCAACCAATTGATGGATACATGCTACGTGCCAACTATGCACGAGCACAGCGTGCGCCGACTATCACGGAATTATTATCACCCCCTCGCGGCGATTTTGATTCATTTGATGATATTTGTGATGGTCTAACAGCAACATCAACAAACCCAGGACACGATAACTGTCGTTTAGAGCCAACCTTGGCACAAAAGCTAGCTGATGATCCTAACTTTGAATTTGAAAGTGAAGACAATAACTACTCGCCAAATACAGGTAATCCAAACTTAAAAGAAGAAACAGCCGATACCTATACCTTTGGTATTACTGTATCTCCTGAGTTTTTAGATGGCTTTAACTTAGCGGTGGATTACTACGATATTGCCATTGTTGATGCAATTGATGAAATAAGTAACGAAAACATCATGCGCGAATGTTATGACTCAGAGGCTGCGTGGGGCAGTGATAACGAATACTGTAACGATATTACCCGTAACGACGAAGGTAACATTGTAAAAATTCTACAGCGTGAATATAACTTGGATGAGTTAACTGCGCGCGGTTACGATGTCGTTGCAACTTACAAATATGACATAGGCAGCTATGGCAACTTGTCATTTAAGCTTGATTACAATCACATTATTGAAAACTCGCAAACCTATGAAGGGTTAGATGGTAACAGTGTTACTTCACAGTATGCAGGTTATGGGCGCTCAAAAGATAAAGCCGCTATGTCGATTGTATGGAAAATGGATGATTTACGTATCCGCTGGCGTACAAATTACGTAGGCGCGTTTAAAGCAAGCCAAGAAGATGAGAAAGACTACCTTGAGTATGTTGCTGCAAACGATGAGCGCTGTGCTGCGGGCGATGCCGGTTGTATTGCAAACCCAGAGCCACTTGCGTATCAAGATTATGGCTCATTTTTAAAGCATAGTTTATCAGCGTCTTACACTCTGGCACTGACTGATAAAAGTGACTTACGTGTATTTGGCGGTATTAACAATGTATTTGACGACAAAGGGGCATTTTACCCAAGTGGTCGTGGTAACTTTTATAGTGGCTACGGCGGCGGTGCCGGTCGTTATGTTTATCTAGGTGCACAATATAGCTTTTAATAACCTTTAGCTGTATTTGTTTGCAAAGGCACTCCCTCGGGCGTGCCTTTTTTATTGTGTATCTTGCTGCGAAATACCCTTTAAACCATTACAGTATTGAGTTGGTGGATAAAATTTGTTTTATCGCGGTGAAAGCGTTTAGTATAAGGCGTAACTTAATTTTTAATATGAACGAAGGACTTGCTATGAAGTATCTCAAAATGGGTGGTTTAATTGTATGCTTAGCAGGGCTTGCAGGGTGTTCTGATGATGTTGCCTCAGTGAGTCTTGGGCTATTTACCACTAAAGATGTGGTGGTTAATTCACAGCAAGACCCGCTAGTGACCGGTGTAACCTGTCATATTAGCCATATTGAGGCCAATTTAGATTTTTCAGACCCATCAGATATGTCGATTGCCTGTCGTCAAACAGGGCCAATAACGCCAGACCAATTACAGTCTATCGATCGCAGTAAATCCGGTGAAGTCGTGTTTAAATCATCTAAGAGTATTTTGTTTAAGTCATTAAAAGTGCGCCGTATTTATGATGCTAAAACCCATACATTATTATATTTATCATACTCAACGAAAGAGTCTACGGGCAGTCATCATCATGCGCTCTCTACGGTGCCTTTATACAATACACAAGCATGGCAATGGGCGAAGGGGCAAGAGTAGTTTATGTTAACTCTATTTAAATCAAAGCCCTTATTGGCAGAACAAGAACAACAATGGCTGGTTGATACCTTTATATGGGCAGCAGAAAACTTTGATTTGGATTTTTTTACCAAACACAGCCAAGTTATTTTGCCAACGGTTGAGTTTTTTCCTGACTCGGTTTCAAGTATTGAGGAAATGGCCAGCAAAGTGTTTGCACGTGTTAAGCAATACGCTGGTATGAATGAATGGCCAGTAACCTTGGTTGCACCGCAACAATTACAACCACAGGTGTTTCCACACTTTGAATTTAGTCAGCATTTACGTGGCGAAGAGTGTCATTTAATAGTGCCAGCCAGTCATACTATTAATGTGTCGTTTAACCCTAATCAAATTAATCAACCGCAAGATTTAGTGGCGAGTTTTGCCGGTACGCTTGCCACCATATTAATTCATCACGTAGGGGTGCTGCCCCCAGGTGGTAAAGAGTACTTACCGCAAGCCACTGATGCTTTAGCGTGTTTTTTAGGTTTTGGGGTAATGATGAGCAATACCGTGTACCAGTTTAAAGGTGGCTGTGGCTCATGTTATAACCCGTATGCAAATCGCGAAGCGGCGCTCAGTGAAACGCATACCGTATTTATGCATGCGTTAGTGAGCTACTTTAAGCAAGATAAACACTCTAAAAAACATTTAAAACCGCATTTACGAGGCCAATTTAAAAAAGCGCAAAAAGAAATAAAAGCCTTGATTAATCAATCGGCTAACCCATTATTATTGGCTTTTTCGCCAGAGCAAGCCAGTTAAGTATGAACTATATCGATGAATTTTTATTAATTGCGGTGGCTCATTTTTTTGCGGTAGCAAGCCCTGGGCCCGACTTTGCGGTAGTCCTTAAACAAAGTGTACAACACGGCAGGCGCAATGCCTTATGGACAAGTGCAGGTGTTGGTGCGGCTATTTTATTACACATAGCCTATTGTGTATTGGGAGTTGCGCTGGTGTTAACTCAATCACCTGCGTTGTTTATGGCGCTTAAATATATAGCGGGCGCGTATTTAGCGTATTTAGGCGTGCAGGCACTGCGCGCTGCTAAACCTACAAATACCTCATCAGAACCGACTGCAAAACCCAGCCTTGTAGCTGAGTCATCATGGTGTGCGTTTCGACGTGGCTTTTTTACCAATGCACTTAACCCTAAGGCTACGTTATTTTTTATGTCGTTGTTTACCTTAGTGATTAGCCCAACTACGCCGGTAATAATACAAATGGGATACGGCGTTTATATGGCGCTTGCTACCTGGGCTTGGTTTTCTATTTTATCGCTATTGTTATCAAAAGCGCGTGTACGTGATTTTTTTCAGCAAAGTGGTTATTGGTTCGACCGCGGCATTGGCATTATTTTAATCGCACTGGCTGTGCGAGTTGTTATTTAAAGAAGGAATAGTATGGCGTTATATAATTTTTCGTTTGGCTCCAATATGTCATCTAATCGTTTATTGGCACGTTTACCTAATGCAAAACGTGTGGGTACGGCACTTTTAAAGGGCTATAAGTTAACTTTTAATATGGCCTTTTCAGATGGTTCAGGTAAATGCACTATTGTGCCCACCAATGAACCCGATGCTGTGGTATATGGGGTAGTGTATCAGCTTAATGAAGCCGAAAAAGAGATCTTAGATAAAATTGAAGGCCCTAATTACGACTGTGTTGATTTAACCGTGAGCCTTCTAGATGACGATGACATTAATGTACACTGCTACATAGCAAACACACATGACGACACACTGCTACCTTATGATTGGTACGTGCAGCATGTATACCGCGGCGCACTTGAGGCGGGCGTACCCGAACACTACAGTCAACGCATTTTAGCTTACCCGAGTAAGCAAGATACTAATAAAGCGCGCGCCGAAATAGAATTTGCGGTTCATCAAGACTAAACAAAAATAATAACCTAAGGTAACACTATGAAACTAAAAAAATTAGCCACAGCCGCATTATTGGCTGGCTGGGCGTTTACGAGCTCTGCAGCGGTTGATACCGATAAAATTTCAGAGGTGATCAACGCCTCAATGACACGTTTTGATGTACCCGGAATGGCCGTTGCCATTGTTGAAAATGACAAAGTTGTATTCGCTAAAGGGTTTGGTGTTGCCAACCTTGATACGAATAGCAAGGTGAATAAAGACACTTTATTTGGCATTGCTTCAAATACCAAGGCATTTACCAGTGCAGCATTGGCTAAGCTGGTGGATGAAGGCAAATTAAGCTGGGATGACCGCGTGATTGACCATCTCCCTGAGTTTAGATTGTACGACCCTTACGTTACTCGTGAAATGCGCATACGCGATCTACTTAGTCACCGTAGCGGTTTAGGGCTTGGTCAAGGCGATTTAATGATTTGGCCAAGTACAGATAAATCGGTAGCCGATATTTTATCGGGGCTGAAATATTTAAAGCCTGCGAGCAGTTTTCGTAGTCAATATGCTTATAACAACCTAATGTTTGTTACCGCTGGTGAAGTTGTTGCGCGTGTATCTGGGGTTAGCTGGAACGACTACATTGAAAAAAACATTCTACAGCCGCTAAATATGACCAACTCGCGCGCTGGCTTTTCGCGTATCGCAAAAAACAACAAAAACTGGGCGATTGGACACATCCCAATGGATGGCAAATTGCATCCTTTTTTTGTTAATTACCTTGAAGACTTTCGAGGGGCAGGCGCCATTGCATCAAGCGTAAATGATATGAGCCAATGGCTCCGTACTCAACTTGCGGGTGGCAAAATGCCTAATGGCGAGCAGTTATTTAGTGAAAAGCAGCAAGCACAAATGTGGCATCCACATATTACGTCACTGGCATCTAAAAGTGCCTATGAAGCGTATCATCAACAATTTAGAGGTTACGGATTAGGTTGGAGTATAGAAGATTACCACGGCGTTAAAAAGCTGGCACATGGTGGCGGCATTTTAGGTATGGTATCGCAGGTGACTTTATTACCAGAAAAAAACGTGGGGATTGTGATATTAAGCAACCAACAAGCATTTTCTGCATTATCGGCAGTGACTCATGAAGTACTTGAAGATGTACTCGAGCTTGAAGATAAAGATTGGGTTGAAGAGTTAGCTAAAAAGCATTTTGCAGGGAAAGAAAAAGCCTATGCTAATGCCGCTCCAAAAGCGCCAACAGACACTCAACCGCAATTACCTAATATAAACTACACCGGTACATTGCATGATGAGTGGTATGGCGATGTGATAGTTGAAGAACTAGATGGTAAATTACGTATTGATTTTACCCATACAAAACGCCTTAAAGGTGAGCTGAAGCATTACACAGGTAATACTTTTATTGTGAAGTGGGATGAAAAGTTATTAGAGGCCGATGCTTTTATTCGCTTTTCAATGAGCGCCGATAACCGCGTGGAATCGGCGAAAATGAATGCAGTTTCAACGCAGGTAACCGATTTTAGCTTTGACTTTAGAAATCTCGACTTAAAAGCTAAATAATCATAACTTTGGTTAAAGAGTTGTTTAGTATCAACCAAAGTCGCAAAGCCACCACAAGGTGGCTTTGTTATACTCGTTAAGCAACTTATTTTTGGAGTTAGCTATGCGCACTGCGATTATTTCTCATCCTCACTGTCGTAAACATAAAATGATTGAAGATCATCCAGAATGCCCTGAGCGTTTAGATGCAATTAATGACCGTTTACTTGCTAGTGGACTGGATGTGGCTATAGAGCAAAAACAAGCGCCTAAAGCATTGCGCGAGCACTATTTATTGGCGCACAGTGAGCAGCATATTAAGCATGTAGAAGACATGATCCCCACCGAGGGGCTCAGCGATCTAGATGGAGATACGTGGTTATGCCCCGACTCTTTAAAGGCCATTGAGCGTGCAGTCGGAGCAGGGTTACTCGCTGTTGATGAGATTTTAGAGGGTAAGTTAGACGCTGCGTTTTGTTCAGTACGCCCGCCAGGGCATCACGCAAACCGAGATAGCTCTTCTGGTTTTTGTGTGTTTAATAACCTTGCGATTGCAGTTAAATATGCACAAAGCAAAGGGGTAAAACGCATTGCCATTGTTGATTTTGACGTACACCATGGCAATGGTACTCAAGATATTTTTATGGATGATGAAAATGTGTTGCTGTGCTCGTTATTTCAATATCCATTTTATCCTAATACCGCCATTAAAAATAATGCCACACTGGTAAATTCACCTTTACCGATAGCTAGTGATGGTGCTGATTTAAAAGCACTTTATGAGCAACAATGGCTACCAAAATTAACAGAATTTAAGCCTGAGCTACTTTTTATAAGCGCGGGATTTGACGCACATTTAGAAGATGACATGGCCAGTCTTAAGTTTGTTGAAAGTGATTATATATGGCTTACTGAGCAGTTAGCGCAATTTAGCCAACAGCATCATTGTTTAGGTATTATTTCTTATTTAGAGGGAGGGTACTCACTGTCGGCCCTCGGGCGCAGCGCGATTGCACACGTTAAAGCGTTAGTTGATTTCGGCGAGTAACGCAAACGCTTGGCTTGGTGTGAGCTGCTCTATTTTACTTAAGCAGCATTGCCCTTCTTTTGCTAAATATTCTTTTACTAGCTCTGCTAATTGGCTTGCACTGAGCGCCGTGAGCGAATGCCCGCTTAAGCTTTGATAGCCACTAACCTTATCTAAAATAATGACTTTTTGCTGTTCACTTGCTTCCATAGTGTAAATAAAGTCGTGTAAATCATTGGCGTGCTCTATTAGCTCAATTTCATTATTATAAATAATAATTTGTGGGTAACTGATGCTCATCTATTGTCCTAAATCAAATTGTTTTTTTACTGAATAATTTATAATCATTAATTGGTTTAATTTTGGAAGTAGAAGCAATGCCTCACACTAGCCGCTATCAAAAAGTATGCGATGTTTTTACCAATAAGGTGATCGCCTGCGCTAAGGATACCCCTTTAATTGAAGCGGTGAAACTAATGCGAGCGCACAATGTTAGCGCTATTTTTGTAAAACAACAGCAACAAATAATAGGCGTATGGACTGAAACCGATTGTTTAACACTTAACTTTTCTAATCACTCACTTAGGCAGTTAGCGATTGAAAGCGTTATGTCGAGCCCTGTACTAAGTGTGCCCAGCCAACAATTATTAACCGAGACGGCCATGGTGTTTAATAAGCAGGGTGTAAGGCATTTGTTGGTCACTGATACAAATGACATTCCCAGCGGCGTGATCAGCATTACAGATATTGTAAACAATCAAGGGCTAGAGCATTACTTACAATTTAGACCTATTAATGATCAATATAATAAAAACATACGGATAGTACCGAGTTCATTGGCAATCAATGACGCGGTGAGCATGATGCGTGAATATGCAGAGAAAGTGATTTTGGTGTTTAATGAGGATGAAAATGCCCATGGCATTATTACCCAGCGCGATTTACTAAAGCTCATCACCGAGCAGCACAATCATTTTGTTTGTTGGGATTTAGCCAGTCGCCCCCTTTATCAGATAAGCCCCCAAGACAGCCTTTTTGATGCTTACAGGTTGATGTCTGAAAGTAACATTCGACATTTAGTAGTAAGCGAAAATAATCAAATTAACGGTGTATTATCGCTTGAAAACTTAATTAATGAAATTGAAACGGCTTATTGTTGTGAGCTTGAAAAAGTACTTCAGCAGCGTGATATTGCATTGCAGCATTCGCAGCGTAACTTATTTTTAGCCAATAAAATTATCGACTCCTCCCTAGATGGCATCATGATCACCGACTCGAATGGAGTGATTATGCAAGTAAACCCTGCATTTACTCATCTAACCGGTTACAAAGAATATGAGGTGATAGGTAAGCGGCCTAATATGTTGAGTTCAGGGCGTCATGATAAAAACTTTTATATAAAAATGTGGGATTCACTGACCAAAACAGGGGTATGGCAGGGGGAAATTTATAATCGTAAAAAATCTGGCGATATTTATATTGAGTGGCTCAGTATTATAGAAATAAAAGAGCCAAGTCATAGTGAGGTGATTTACGCCGCTATTTTTAGTGACATAACTGAGCGAAAAAGCGCAGAAGAAAAAGTGGTGCAGTTAGCGTATTTTGATGAGCTAACTGGCTTACCTAACCGGCGTTTATTTAACGATAGACTCTCTATGGCACTCGCCTCAGCACACAGAGATAAACAAATGTTAGCGGTAATGTTTATTGACCTTGACCGTTTTAAAGAGGTGAATGACAGCTTAGGCCATAATGCCGGTGATACCTTATTAAAATTAGTCTCTGAGCGCATTATTAACACCCTCAATGAGGGAGATACGCTGGCGCGATTAGGGGGAGATGAGTTTATTGTATTGTGCGAAATAAACAATGTAGAAGGTGCTATCACCCTTGCTGAGAGTATTTTAAATCACTTAAATACACCGTTTAAGCTTGAAGGATTTGAGGTTGGTGTTACCGCGTCTATAGGGGCGGCTGTTTACCCTGATGATGGCTTAGACAGTGAAACATTATTAAAGCATGCTGATATTGCCATGTACCGCTCAAAAGATGTCGGTCGCAATTCGTTTCAGTTGTTTCAACCCTCAATGAATGCCCGCTCCCTTGAGCGCTTAGCGATGATGAGCCGCTTTCAGCATGCACTCGAAAATGATGAGTTTGAGCTTTATTTTCAGCCTAAGCAATGTTTAAAAACAGGGGGGATTATGGGAGCTGAAGCACTACTGCGTTGGCATGACCCTGATTTAGGCACTATTTCACCAGCGCAGTTTATTCCGCTTGCTGAAGAGCTAGGTTTAGTGGTGCGTTTAGATTTATGGGTTATAAACCAAGCAGGTAAAGAGTTAACCCTTTGGCAAGCGCAGGGGATTGATGCCGGACGTTTAGCGATTAATGTCTCTGCGTGTCATTTAAGCCAAGGTAAGTTGGCTGATAATATTAAAGCGATGCTTACTCGTTACCAATTACCTGGCAGCTTACTTGAAATTGAGCTGACCGAAAGTAGCTTTATAGGTTCTTTTTCACAGGCAAAAGAACAGTTACAACAGCTTAAAACGTTAGGTGTACATATTGCGCTTGATGATTTTGGTACGGGGTATTCTGCACTCAGTTATTTAACCAAATTACCGTTTAATACATTAAAAATTGATGCGAGCTTTATTGCTAAGATTCCTGATGAGTATGGCAATAGCCAAATTGTGGCGGCCATTATAGCCATGGCGACAAGTTTAGGATTGGATGTGGTTGCAGAGGGCGTTGAGCATGCCTCGCAAGAGGCACACTTAGTCGAAATAGGCTGCATTGTTATTCAGGGCTATTATTATTGCCATCCATTAACGCAGCAGCAGTGGATAGCATTTTATAACCAAGCAGCAAAAGGTTATTCTGAGTCTACACTCACTTCATAAGAGGTGAACTTACGAATATTAATAACGCCGCTATCAAAAATTAAGTACTGACCTTTTATACCTTGTAAAATACCGCTAACAACGGGGTTTTTATCGAAGTTAAATGAGCTGATTTTGCTTGGGTATTCGCTTACAGGAAAATCAAGATTCACAACGTCTTGGTCAAGCTGTTCAATAGCGGTTGCGCCAAATAACTCACTCAGCTCGGTTAGTTTTTCGCTAATTTGTGGAATAAGCTCAGCAGCCGCTGCTTTTAAATCAAGAACGTCGTTTTGTCCTTTGAGCATATTGCGCCAATTGGTTTTATCAGCAATAAACTGCGCGAGCGCCACTTCCACTAAGCCCGACTGTAAACGAGTTTGTACTTTAAAAATAGGTAATGCTTGGGTTGCCCCTTGGTCAATCCAACGGGTAGGTATTTGGGTGTGGCGAGTAATGCCTACTTTTAACCCTGATGTATTAGCTAGATACACATAATGCGGGATCATGCAGTTTTCTTCACCCCATTGTGGCTCGCGGCAGGTGCCTTGATCGTAATGGCAGGTTTCAGGTTTCATGATACACATGTCGCAACTTGCAAGCTTGCGCATACATACAAAGCAATGCCCTTGAGAATAGCTTTTTTTTGTTTTTTTGCCACAGTTAGAACACAAAATTGTGCCACTAAAAGTGAGAGTCAATTGTTTACCTATTAAAGCATTTAAATCAACCAGTTCATCACCTACAGGTAAATGATATTGAACGGGTTCTGTTAAGCTCGACTTTAATTTACGCAGTGTACCTTGCATCTTTACTTGGCCCCAAAGATGTTAAAAAGGGGAGCTTAACATTTTTAGGCGGTATTGGCTGTTCAAGAAGTCTAAATAATTATCATAAGAGAGTGCTTTTGCGTACAAATAGCCTTGGGTACGGTCAGCTTTCATGGTGTTGAGCAGCTGGTGAACTTCTTGAGTTTCTACGCCCTCAATCGTGATAGTAAGGCCCAAGTTATGCGCCATATCTATAGCTGTTTGCACAATGACCTGATGAGCCCGGTTATCGGTTAAATCATACACAAACGACTTATCTACTTTAAGTTCATTAAAGTGATAGTTAACTAAGTAGCTAAGTGATGAATAACCAGTACCAAAGTCGTCTAACACCACCTTAACGCCCAGTGTGGCGAGTTCACCAACTAAGGTGACTAACGCATCTTGATTTTCGACAAACGCTGATTCAGTCAGCTCAAACTTCAATAAATGAGGGGCAACCTGATACTTTATTAAAAGGTTTTCTACTTTTTCGGTTAAATTGGCAATGGCTAGGTTTTTTGCACTTAAATTAACGCTAATACTATGTTCAGTTACGCCCTCATTTGCCAGTTTTGCAATGTCTTTGCAGGCTTGCTCTATCACCCAAAGTGTTAATTCATTAATAATACCGGTGTGTTCGGCAAGTAGAATTAGTTTTTCTATGGAAATGTTTTTAAACTCAGTATTAGGCCAGCGTAGTAGGGCTTCGGCATCATTGACACTGTTATCTTTTAAACTAATTTGTGGTTGATAAAACAGAGCGAGCTGATCCGTTCTTATCGCTTGTTGAAGCTTAGCAGCAAGCGCAACGTCCATAGCTAAACTGCTGTCCGCAGATGATGAGCTTACCTTACTTAGACTATGTTTAGCGTTATGTAATGCCAAGTAGCCTCGTTTCAACCAAAATTCAAAGTCATCACGTTTACCAAAGGCACTAATCCCCACGCTGTAATTGAGTTGTAAGTCTAGCCCTTTGATTTGATAGGTTTTTGGTAACTTATTTACTACCCTTTTTAATAACTCTTCGAGCGTGTGTGGGCTTTGGTTTTTAGTCGAGATACAGGCAAAAACACCGCTACCTAAATCAGCAATTTTAGCGGGTTGATTAATGCCATTACTTAAGTTAAAAAATTCTCTCTCAAAGCTCAATTGGCATTCTAATTCGTGCGCAACATGCTTAATTAATTCATATCCTTGGGAGGGCGTAATAATGGTATTTAGCGAGTTAAAATGACGTATTTTAACCAAACATAAAGTGGTAGAACGTTGCTGGGCTTTGAGTGCCATAAAGGCATACTTTAACTTTGCGCTATTGAGCAGTTTTGTTTGCTGGGTATGCGTGGCATGATATAAAGCGCGCTCACGCTGATAACGAACCCGATCGGCAAGTGCCATGGCCATGAGGACAATTTCACATAAGATGGCCATTAAAAAAGCATGACGTATTGAAAAGCTATAAGTGATAACGCCTGTAAGCTCTAAAGGCTGAATGGCTGCACCAATAATCAATGGCACCCATGAAAATACGTAAAACTTAGCCCATCTAAAGCCACTTTTTAATTTGTTATAAATTAAAATAAAGCAGACGATATAAAGTAATCCCAAAATTACAAAAAATATGGGGGCAGCTATATTTTCGGGAATAAAAAAGCTTAATGTACCGAGCACTAGCATTAGCCAGAGTAAACCAACACTTAATTTATAACGCCAGCAACGGTCTTTATGATATCGCAAAAACATGGTGCAAAAAGCGAGAGTGAAAAACGCAATAGTGTAATTAACGACAATTATTTTTTCGTGAATAAACAACTGCCATTCTAGCGGCCATAAATAAAAACCAAACCCCAGAACGGTGCCCATTAATGCTATAGCACTAATAATGTAGCCAATATAAACTAAGTACACGCGGTCTTTAATGCCAAAATAGAGTAATAGGTTATACAGTGAGGCCATTAATAAGACACCCGCGAAAATTCCCCAAATGCCTGTTTGTGAGCGAACTAAATCAACAAATACATTATGGCGATACAAGTGAATTGGGGTTTTACTGATCCCCACAGTATCTATTTTTATAATTAGTCGTTGTGTAGATTGGCCATCGAGGTTAAAGCGAATGTGGGGCACGCTGTACTTAAATAAAGTAAGACGTGGCTCTTTATCGCCAAGCTTATAAGTGTCGAGTAGTTGGTTGTTACTATTGAGCCGATATATGGTGAGATGATCTACCATCGGGTTATCAAAGTGGGCAACCACATCTTCTTGTTGGCTGCTTTTGTTTTCTAAATCGAGGCGTAACCAATAATTTTGCTGTTCAAAGCTCCAAGGTATATCGTTAAATTCTTGCTGTGTAAATAGCGCCTGCTTGGTCATTACTTCTGCAAAACTTTGTGTTTTGCTTTTGTCTATGTAATAAGCATGATCGAGGTAAACAGGGGTTATTTTATCTATGGTATAGCGTGATGGCATCACAAAGTTTGTTGCCAATGTGCTGATAATAAAAAAGATAAAAATAAGTATTACAACTGCCACCGCATGGTAGCGCAAGGTTTTAAATTCCAATATTAATCTATGTCCAGATTACTTTTTTTTATAGTGTAGCAGTAAAAAGCGCAGATAATCTGCGCTTTTATAAAATTTACTCGTTAGTTATCAATCGTTATGATTGTTCACGAGCAATTGCGCGATAAGCAATGTCAGTACGGTATTCCATGCCATCCCAGTTGATTTCATCAACCAGTTTATAGGCACGCTGCTGCGCTTGTGTAACTGTATTACCCAGTGCAGTAGCACACAGTACACGACCACCGGCAGTCACTACGTTATCGCCGTCTTGCTTAGTCCCTGCATGGAAGACTTTTTCGCCTTCAGGGTAAGTTACTTTCAAGCCACTAATAGCATCGCCTTTCGGGTAGCTATCTGGGTAGCCTTTAGCGGCTAAAACAACACCTACTGCAGCGCGTGAATCAAACTCAATGGTGGTTTTATCAAGCTCTACACGGTTAGCAGCTTCAATCAGTTCAACTAAGTCTGATTGTAAGCGTAGCATCATAGGTTGTGTTTCAGGGTCGCCAAAACGACAGTTATATTCAATAACCTTTGGTGTACCTGTCTCATCTATCATTAAGCCTGCATATAAAAAGCCAGTGTACGGATGGCCTTCGTTAGCCATGCCTTCTACCGTTGGGTAGATCACTTCGTTCATAATGCGCTGATGAATTTCATCGGTTACTACAGGCGCTGGTGAGTATGCCCCCATACCGCCAGTGTTAGGACCTTGATCGCCATTGTAAGCGCGTTTATGGTCTTGGCTGGTTGCAAACGGCAGTACGTTTTTACCATCAACCATGACAATAAACGACGCTTCTTCACCTTCTAAAAACTCTTCAATTACTACACGACTACCGGCGTCACCAAAGGCATTACCCGCAAGCATATCGCGAATAGCCTCTTCAGCCTCGCGTTCGTCCATAGCAACAATCACGCCTTTACCAGCCGCTAAACCATCGGCTTTAATAACAATCGGTGCGCCTTTTTCTTTTAAATAGGCAAGCGCAGGGTCGATTTGTTCAAACGTTTGGTAATCAGCGGTTGGAATAGCATGGCGTGCTAAAAAGTCTTTAGTGAACGATTTAGACCCTTCAAGCTGGGCAGCACCGGCGGTTGGGCCGAAAATAGCTAAGCCGTGTTCACGGAACTTATCAACAACCCCTAATACTAGCGGTACTTCAGGGCCAACAATGGTTAGCTCAACATTATTTTGTTGTGCAAAGCTTAGCAGTCCATCAAGGTCTTCAACGTTAATTGCTACGTTCTCAAGTTTTGGCTCAAGAGCTGTGCCCGCATTACCTGGAGCAACATAAACAGTGTTAACTTTTGTATTTTGAGCGGCCTTAAACGCAAGTGCGTGTTCGCGGCCGCCGCTGCCAATGACTAATACATTCATGGCGAATATCCTATTTAAAGCGGTTTTTTAAATTTCAGCGTCATACGGTCGCTTTCACCTATGGCTTTATATTTAGCGGCATCTTGCTCGCCAAGTCTAAGGCTCGGTGGAAGGGTCCATACCCCTTTAGGGTGATCGGCTGTATCAAGAGGGTTTGCATTAATATCGCTTTTTGCTTCAAGTTCAAAACCAGCTTGTTCAGCAAGTGCAATAACCACACTTTGCTTCATATAACCTGATGATTTTTGCATCTCATCATCTTGCTCTTCTGGTAGGCGGTGTTCAACCACACCTAAAGTGCCGCCTGGTTTAAGTGCTTTGTAAAAAGACTTAAACGCATTGCTTGCAGCTTCTTTATCTTTGCTCATGTACCAGTTATGGACATTACGAAAAGTCAGTACCATATCGGCGCTAGCCGCAGGAGCAATATCTAAATGTGTAGATGGGGCAAACTCAGTGAGTTTAACGTGACTAAAGCGGGCATCTTCAGCGATTTTAGCCTTAAAGCCAGCAAGAGAACGTTGGTAATAACCAACCGATGAATCAGCAGGGAAGTGCGCAGCATAATAGGTGCCTTGCTCTTTCAGCGCTGGCGCTAAAATTTCACTGTACCAACCGCCTCCAGGGGCAATTTCTACCACAGTCATGGTTGGTTTAAAGCCAAAAAATTCGAGTGTTTCTACAGGATTGCGGTATTGATCGCGCTCACTGCTACGCTCGCTTGCTTTAACTGCATTTGTTAATGCTGAGTCGTGGCCATGGTTATGTGCCAACGCCATTGTTGAGCTTAATGACAGTGTGGCAACCAGTAGAGATTTTAGTGCAAATTTCATCGTCTAATCCTTCACATTATAATTGTTAGTCATGGTTATAGAATAAGCAGAATACGTGAATTTGGTGCAAACAAAAAGAGCTAACTGAACCCGTTAGCTCTTTATGCGATTAATGACGGAAGTGGCGCATACCGGTAAACACCATTGCCATTCCAGCTTCGTCAGCGGCCGCAATCACTTCTTCATCGCGCATTGAACCACCTGGTTGGATCACAGCAGTAATACCAGCCTCTGCAGCTGCATCAATACCATCGCGGAATGGGAAGAATGCATCTGATGCCATCACCGAACCTTTCACTTCAAGGTTTTCATCAGCGGCTTTAATACCGGCAATTTTAGCTGAGTAAACGCGGCTCATTTGGCCTGCACCTACACCTATAGTCATACCGTCGCGGGCATAAACAATGGCGTTTGATTTAACAAATTTAGCTACTTTCCAGCAGAATAATAAATCTTTAAGCTCTTGCTCAGAAGGTTGGCGCTTAGACACAACCGTTAAGTCACCTTGCGTTACCATGCCTAAATCACGGTCTTGAATAAGTACACCGCCATTTACACGCTTAATGTCGTGACCTGTGCCTTTAGCAGAGAATTCACCACACTCTAATAAGCGAACGTTTTGCTTAGCCGAGACTATTTGAGCCGCTTCAGGACTTACGCTTGGCGCAATAATAACTTCAACAAATTGACGTTCAACAATCGCTTGTGCGGTGTTTGCATCAAGCTCTTGGTTAAAGGCAATGATACCGCCAAATGCTGACGTTGGGTCTGTTTTAAAGGCGCGTTCGTACGCTTCTAGGATATTTTCGCCAATTGATACACCACACGGGTTAGCGTGTTTAACAATTACACACGCAGGTACATCAAATTCTTTTACACACTCAAGTGCAGCATCGGTGTCGGCAATATTGTTAAACGATAATGCTTTACCTTGCAGTTGAGTCGCTGTTGCCACTGACGCTTCAGTGATGTCGTTCTCAACATAAAACGCGGCATCTTGATGCGAATTTTCACCGTAGCGCATATCTTGCTTTTTAGTGAATTGCATATTAATAGTACGCGGGAACTTAGTATCGATAGCGGCTTCTTCTGTGTAATCAGGAACCATTTTACCGAAGTAGTTAGCAATCATGCCATCGTACTGCGCTGTATGCTCATACGCTGCAATAGCTAAGTCAAAGCGAGTTTTGTAAGTTGTTGAGCCGTTGTTATTTTGCATTTCGCTAATAACACGGTCGTAGTCGCTTGCGTTAACAACGATCGTCACATCTTTGTGATTTTTAGCTGCCGCACGTACCATGGTTGGGCCACCAATATCGATGTTTTCAATAGCATCTTCAAGGCTGCAGTTTTCTTGAGCGACAGTATTCGCAAAGGGGTATAAGTTAACTACAACGATGTCGATAGCAGAGATATTGTTATCTGCCATTACGTCTTCATCTTGGCCACGACGAGCAAGAATGCCGCCATGAATTTTTGGATGTAGGGTTTTTACGCGACCATCCATGATCTCAGGGTGACCGGTGTGATCTGATACTTCAGTTACTTTAATTGCATTGTCAGCAAGTAGTTTACACGTGCCGCCAGTTGAAAGTATTTCAACACCTTGTGCTTCTAGTGCACGGGCAAATTCAACAATACCGGTTTTGTCTGACACACTCAAAAGTGCGCGACGTATAGGACGATGTGTATCCATTGTAGTTTGATTTCCTCAGTTAATGAGCTAGCTTAGAAGCGCGTATTTTAACTGATTACGACTCAAAAAACGACTTATAACGACCCATAAAGCGTGAGCATTTTGCAATTTCGTTAATAAATTTTACAAATAAAAAAAGCACCCTAAGGTGCTTTTTACTCAAAATACTTTATACCAGCTGTATTGGATTAGTAAGCAATTATAACGACAGAGAAATAAGTCAATAACAAGGCAAAAATTTTGCTGTGTAGTTATTCTACATAAAAAATTTTTAACGCAGTTAGGGGCTTATTTAGCTCGTTAGAATGATTACGGTTTCAATATAGCTGGTATTAGTTCATACCGTATTTTTTAAGCTTTTTACGTAAAGTACCACGGTTGATACCTAGTAAAATTGCCGCACGAGTTTGATTGCCACGTGTGTAAGTCATTACTTCTTCAAGCAATGGCGCTTCTAGCTCAGAAAGAACAAGGTCGTAAACGTCTTGCACATCTTGACCGTTAAGCTGCTTTAAGTAGTGGTGAACAGCTTTTTTCACTGCATCACGCAATGGCTGCGGTTTCTCGTGTGACTGAACATGAGGGTTAGTGATAAATGGAGAAGTCACGTTTTGTTCGAACATTATAAAGTCTCTTTCTTTCTTAGTTAGCTGCTAGTGTTTTAAAGTATTGCTCTAATGCGACGACCTGTGCCTCTGAATTGTCGAGCGCATTAAATACTCGCCTAAACTGACCGTCACTGTCATGGGTTTGCAAATACCAAGATACATGTTTGCGAGCGATTCGTGCTCCCATTGGCTCACCGTAAAACACATGGAGGTTAGTTAAATGCTCCATTAAAATACTGCGCACCTCTGCTATAGCAGGTGGCTGCATATGTTCACCAGTTCGCAAATAGTGGTCTATCTCCCTAAATATCCAAGGGCGACCTTGGGCGGCTCGACCAATCATAATGGCATCTGCACCCGTATAGTCCAAAACCTGCTTTGCTTTTTCAGGTGATGTAATATCACCATTAGCAACGACAGGTATCGACACTGAACGCTTTATATCCCTAATTGTGGCGTACTCAGCATCACCTTTATACATACATGCGCGCGTGCGCCCATGTACAGCCAGTGATGCAATGCCATAACGTTCAGCTATTCTTGCAATCTCTACACCATTACGGTTGTCCTGATCCCATCCGGTACGGATTTTAAGTGTCACAGGTATATCAACCGCGTTTACTACGGCATCAATAATCTCTTCCACGAGTTCTGGAAACTGTAATAAGGCTGAGCCTGCAAGTTTCTTGTTCACTTTTTTTGCTGGGCACCCCATATTGATATCTATGATCTGTGCACCGTTTGCAACATTGAATTGTGCGGCCTGTGCCATAAGCTCAGGGTCTGCTCCTGCAATTTGCACCGCACGTATACCCGACTCACCAGAATGATCCATTCGGTTCATCGACTTTTCGGTTTTCCAAACCTTCGGATTAGACGACAGCATTTCAGACACAGCAAGGCCAGCGCCTAAACGACGACATAGCTGTCTAAATGGTCTGTCCGTTATGCCCGCCATAGGCGCGACAATGACATTATTCTCAAGTTGGTATGAACCGATACGCACGATATTCAATAGGCCTCTTTTCAAGGGGCGCTAAGTTTACGGCTTTTTACGCAAAAATCAAAGGCTATAAATTGAACAAAAGTGACTTTTTTTTGCTCTTTTCGTATTGACATTTGATAACCGTATGACGAAGCGGTTTATTTGTGTGAATTTTGAACGGCTGTTACTTTTATAATAAAAAATCTTTATTTTTTATTATGTAAAAAAAT
>NZ_LYRQ01000053.1:0-29338 GCF_001661605.1 Pseudoalteromonas sp. MQS005
ATTGCTCACTATTTTGGTTTTTAGGGATAAAAATAATAAAACTGTAATTTATTTGGGTTTTGTAGATTTTTGGTTGGATATAATTATGGCCGCCATACTTCCAAATTTATTAGGAAACTAATTGTGTTAGCTCATAATCGAGAAATTTCTATTGATCAAACTGAATCGTTGGGTTTTAAACCCATTGATTTTGATTTGTGCTCATTCCATTACCAACCAATCTACTGTTTGAACACAGGTGACTTGATTATGTATGAGTCATTGCTTAGAGCTTCACCAGAAGTATCGCAAAGCATTGAATCTTTGATTGTGGATATTGTATCTGGCGGCCAAGAGGATGCTTTAACAGTATTCACTTTGGAATCGGTTGCTAAATATTTATTGGAGCCAAGATTCTCCAGTGTCTCCTTTACAATTAACTTAGAGCCTGCTCAGATAGCATCTGATAACTTCTTTAAATTTATTACTGAGTTCTTTAGTGATAACGGGCTTAATAAAAACAGAGTTATATTTGAGATAACTGAGCGCCCATGCTCTGCACTAATACTAAATAAGATGATTGACACCGTTAACGCTCTAAACTCTTTTGGGTTTTCGTTTGCGTTAGATGACTTTGGAACAGGAATATCTAACTTTGATTTGTTAAGTGTTTTGGATGTGAAGCTTATAAAGTTTGATCGCTCTTTTAGTAAAAAAGCACTTTCACATAAAAATAGTCATAATGTTTTGGTGTTGGCATCATCATTTAAGTCGAATTTTGACTGTTCTGTGTGCTTGGAGGGATTGGAAACCGCCGAGCAGATAAATTTGGCAAAACGGTTGGGGTTTTGTTATGGCCAGGGTTACGGTTTGGGTCGCCCTGCCCCGCTTTGAGATATTAATGTGTGTCATCCAATGCTTAACTTATTGTATGTGGCATTATCAAACAGAAACAGGTAATCATAATGAAATCAATTTCAATCTCACTTGTTACTTTACTTATTTTTTCTGCAGCTTCATCAGCAAACCAAAAAATAGATTCATTCAGCAAAGCTAAAAGACTTTTAGAAAATCAGGTTTACAATAACCACCGAACTTCACTGTATTGTGGTGCAACATTTGACGTCAATAAAAAAGTTACTGCGCCTATTGGTTTTACTACATCTAAATACATGAAACGAGCCAAAAAAATCGAGTTTGAGCACGTTCTGCCAGCTGAAAATGTTGGTCGCACTTTTAGTGAGTGGCGAGATGGACATAAGTTATGTGTAAATAGTAAGGGAGCCTCATTTAAAGGCCGCAGGTGTGCAGAGAAAGTAAATGCCCAATATCGCTTTATGCAGGCTGATATGTTTAACCTTTACCCAGCAATAGGCGCGGTTAATGCGCTGAGAAGTAATTATAATTTTACGATGCTTCCGGGGGCTAAAAGTGATTTTGGAAGTTGTGCAATGAAAATTGAAGGTGGCAAGGCTGAACCGCCCGAGGTTGCTAGAGGCCGAATTGCGCGTACTTACCTGTATATGGAGAATACATACAAACGATACAGCATGAGTAAATCGCAACGGCAGCTAATGAATGCATGGGATAAGTTGTATCCTGTTGATGCCTGGGAATGTGCTAGAGCAGAAAAAATCTCAAATTTACAAGGGAATAAAAATTACGTGGTAAAAAGTCGCTGTGAAAGTGCCGGCTTTTAATATAAGTTTTCTATGTTAAATAATAACCCGCATTATGATATGCGGGTAGTTAATTTATTTATCTAAATAATTAGCGCTTTCCCTTTTGCTCTAAGGGTTACAAGATACACACCCGTTTAACCCTAATTCAACTAATAATCATTTTAGTAAAATTAATTGCAGACTCGCATTGTGTCGCATTGAATTTACCGATATGGCAATTGTTCGGCTTAACACCCAGGTAATTAGCTAGCTGCTTATAAACATCAACCCGCGCAAAACCATACTCTCTCCATAGTACATCTACTACTTTATGTGCTTTCTGCCTTGCCGATCTTGTTGTTGTATCGGCAAGAGTTCCCAGAGGAAGGTTGTCACCTTTGTGGGAAGCAACATACGCGTCGCAACCGTTACCATAATTCTCGCATATATAGACTAAGCCATGATCTTTGCCTTTGTATATTTGCTTTGATGGTTTAAGTGATGCCAAACCACAGCAATACTGGCACCGAACCTTCACGTTATGATTTGGCTTTGATGGCCTTTCCATTATGTAATCTTCTAAAAAATGAATGAAGTGCATGTTATATGATTTTTCAGCTGGGTCCTGAAGAGACGCCATTTTAAATTTGAGCTCCCCAATAACCTGCAGTGACAATTCACTGTACCGGTGATCTTTTAATAATTCGTTTAAAGAATTTACATAATTGTATGTTGAAGCTTCTGTAATGTTCGAGCGGTTGAACTGGGCCTGGACAATATCTTTCAGGTCAATTTGGTTTAAATAAGACATTTTAATTCCTCGTGGTTAATTAACGCCTATTTAATCGCAAATCTAAAATCGCGCACTGGATTAATAATTAATTAAAAACTGTGTTTTATTTTCACAAACGTATTTTTTTGAGTGGCATACTTTGCTTACGTTACATTTTGAGGTTGTTTATGAAAAATAGTAAATATGTCCCCGTATCTCAGCTCGCTATGTTTTACTCAGATAGAGGTAAGTTCATAAAGCACAAGGGGCGTGCTTTGGATGTTAAAGCTGCAAAGCGCGGCACTAAAGCGCATGAAAAAAAGGGAAAGGCTACTTTTGGAAGTCGGTTGGTTATGATCTTAATTGTAGGTGTACTATGTTACTTATTATTCAGTATTTGATAGTCTTATTTATTGTTTTTTTGTTTTTAATATTTAAAGGTTATAAGGCAAAAAAAGAATTAGGTGTCCCTCTATATTATTTATATCTAGGTGGAGATATTGGTGGTCGTAAGCCGGTGTATATTAAAAAGGGTGTTGTCTGTGGTGCACCAGACTGTATATTGTTTAATCCCCTACTTTTTCGATTTGTAGTATGCGAATTTAAAAGCCGGAACTATACTGGAAGCATCAGTCTTTACGAACAAGCACAGCTTTGTTTGTATTGTGGTATTTTAAACAAGTGGTATCTACCAAGCCCTTTAGGGGTAATTAGCTACGGTAATGGCATGACTTTAAAAATTGAATTCGATGAAAAGCTGTTTAAAAAAATATATAGATTGCGTAATGAATGCCAAAAAGAGTTAAATAAATTCTAACGCTCACCGCCGCTAGGCTTCAGGTTTATATACCGGTGCTCGTTTCCCTAATAAACCCTTCCAATTGATTACTCTCCCCGGCTACGATAAGGCTTTTAAAAGAATATAAATTTTCTAGCCTTATCGATAAAAAAATACCGCGTCACAAAAATGTTCGCGGTATTTTACCTCTAGAAGATAATTATACTACTTTCCGTTTTTATGCTCATGCGCCATCTTGAGTGAATCTTTAATGCTGAACCCCTTAGCTTTAAAGCTATTCACCAGCGTTCTGTCATCTGCATCTGTCGAGTAAACTAATTGCGTTTGTTTATCAACAAACAACTTAACCACTTCACGAGACTCACCATAGCGTACTAATATTTCTGAATATTGCCCTTTGACGGTATGTACACTTTTCATCAGGTCATAATCTTGATCGGTACCGTCGTAAGCTTTCATTTCTTTAAGTTTGTCTACGGCCTCACGCTCTTGGGCAAGCATGAATTTCCAAGGGCTATTATTTACAATGGCCATACCAGCTTGAGATTGATAAGCGTCCAGAAGACTCTGCGTGATACAAATACCAGCTGCACGCGTTTTCCTAAACCTACGCCAACCTGTTTCTAAAAATTCAGCCAGATAGTTTGTTTTACCGGGCTTATCTTTTAAATACTCCCAAGCTTCATCAAGAATGAATAACTTTCTTATTTTATCACCTGATAGAAACATAGCATGTTGAGCGGCATTAATTAGGCTCATTAATACACATTGTGACAAGTGAGGCTGTGATGAAAGCTCATCCATTTCACAAACAATTAATCGTGATGAAAAGTTAACTGGTGGATACTTTTTACCAAAAAAATCACCATATATACCGCCGTCACACCATGGTTTTAATTGTCGCCCAATTCTTCTCAATTCAACTTCTTCATGTTCTTGGCACATTTCAGAATAATCTGTAATTGACGCTTCCGGGCCCTTTTTGTCCCAAAGCTCAGTGAGTACCGTCAACATTTCAGTTGCCTGGAAGTCATTCAATTCCCCTGATTCTGATGCCATAGCTTTAAGTAAAGAGTGAACCATTGCTGCTTGACCCTCTTTACCATAAAAATCGTCAATGCTTGCAAAAGGATCAAGTGAAAACTTCATGTTTTCGTTAAAGTCTATGAATTGAGCATCCTCATATTGACTTGCTAAATTCTCATATGAGCGGCCTTTATCGATAACGAAAACTTGAGCGCCATCTCCAGCGCTGCCCTCCTCCCATTTTGGTCTCACGCCTGAGCCAAGGTATGAAGTAATTAGTTTGTTATTGAAAAAAGACTTACCAGCCCCAGAACGTGCACAAATTAGTGCGTTGTATGAGCTGTCAGTGCTAAATATATCTAAGCCAAACACTTGACCAAAACGCGTTACAAATTCAAGAACTGGGTATGGCGTGTTTCCTTTCCATGATGAAGAGTGCGGAGTTAGAAAAACGGCACCTTTGGCGGTCCACTCATCAAAACGCTCTGATAACTTAATATATTCATCGTCAAGGCCAAGTGGTAATGAGTTTAAGATAACGCTAGGGGCTAACACGTTTTCTATTGTGAACTTATATTCTTTACGCCTAAAACTAGCTTGTAGTTTGCGTGTTGCAGCCACTGTTTGAGCTTTATCTTCACCAAGCACGACCATGCTTAAACTAAGCTTACATAGTCGCGAGTTTTTAAGCTCTTCTTCAATAGCATTATAATCTGTCACTTGATCTTTTAGTGAAGAAACCCATTCAAGCATTTTCCCTTTGGCCTGCTTCTTTAACCAACTATTACGGCGGTTAAACTCTTCCTTTGCAGAGTGGTCGCTTGGTAATTGGATGTTTAATGTCATTATGTATGGGTTCCATGCCACTGTTCGCTTACCATATCGCCAATCACCCAGTAAATTAATTATGTCACCATAATTAAGGTACTCAGGAGTCTGCTTGAGTGTCATTACTGTTGCAAACCCCTCTCCATCTTCTTCAGATGAGTCAAAAGCTAGTCCATTTTCATCTCTGCTCAATATATTGCCGCGCTCTAGAATTTGACTACCCAGAGGGGCTAACTTGTTTATTTTTGGTTTTGTTCGCCACAGTGAGTGTTCAGAGTGATTAAAGAACGTTTGCATCCTTGTTAACCACCCAGTATCGTCCAGTACCTCTGGGGCTAAACCAAGCCCCTCAAAAATACTGTAAGTACGCTCTCTTATATCAACAAACTCTTTTAGTTCTTTGTCTGTTGGAATAAAGTTCTTAACTGGTATTTTTACTGTCACCCAATGCTCAAAGTCTCTAGGCCTGATTCCGATTCTATTGTTTAGTGAGCCTTTACGTGCTTGAGAATAATAGTCTACAACCGATTCGCTCATTGCATCGGCCAGGTCGCTATCTTCAGCATTGCCCATTCTACCTTTGCGCAATGCCATGTAGCCGTTTAAGAAATTATCAATTCTAGGTAAAGCCGCTAAGCTTAGTTGAATAAGGGTGTTATTTGGGAACTCTTCGGTAAGAAAACCCTCGAATGCCGTTCTTATTTCATCATTAACACCATTAGTTGGTTGGCATGCCAAAACAAACCCGATGTAACCACCTTCCATGATAAACATTTGGTAATCTTCGATATACTCCAAAACACAATTTAAATCAGCAACCTTATTACCACTTAAAAGTTTCTTTTGAGCATCAAGGTTACCTTGCCAAAGTGCCCCGCCACTTTCATTTTTCTCTTGTGTTTCTTCCACATCAAGATTTAATGCTTTGCTAATTGCTTCTGAAATCTTGCTAATCATTGAACACCTCTGTAATTACTAAAGACCGTTTTGGTTTTGCATAGGGCGTGCAATGCTCAAAGGGTCAACACCTCTTGCCATGTTGCTTTTTCGATTTGAGTTGGTTTTGCTTTTTTGGATTACTTGGAATGGTAAAACTCGACTAGGCCTCATTTCTGCTTGGTGCCCAGATATCCAGCGACGAGGCTTTAACTCTACATATACGTAACCTGGGATATTCCAATCTCCACCTTTATCCTCCCATGAAGAAACGTATATTCTCATTGCTTCAGCTTCTTCTAAGACAGCAAGTGGTTCTGGTGCTATGTCATTTGGTACATAATTAAAAGTACGTAAGTTATCTAGCTCGTCGTTACTGGTTGATTGAGTCATATTTTGGTTGCTAGCTATCGCTACAATATTGGCTTTATCATAATTCTCGTTGTTCTGCCTGCGCAGGCTTCTTGATTCATATACATACGTAAGGTCTTCATCTTTATTTAGCTGAGGCTTCGCTATATCCTGGTGCTTATGATTATGTTCTTTTTCAGCCATTGCCTGTTGGCGATATTCATCAGTCATCATGTGCTCTAAATCATCATGATTATTTGTCAGCTCATAAATTTCCATTGGCCCCTTACACAAAGAATGGTCAGGCTTACCGGCACATGAAAATTCTTCTTCACCAATGGTGAATGAAGTACAGCCAGATAAAATTGTTGCAGCATATAAAGATGTGAGTATTTTTATTAGTTTCATGGTGATTATTCCTGTGCTAACCAAGCGTCAAAATCATTAGGTAGGCCGTTTAGAGTTAGTCCATCTTCACGAATAAGGAATGGGGTGCCGCGAGCCTCAAGTAACCCCATTACTATTGGTGCTTTATTGATAGCAACTGAGTCACAATCATTTCTCATCTCTTTGGCAAGCTTTGTACTGTTTAGTAAGTCTATAACTGCCAAAGATTTATCGGCGGCACAATGAAGACGCTTAGACTCCTTTAATGACTCGGGGCCTAATAAAGCTGTAAGTACAAAATCAACATTGTATTTTTCAGGCGAGGCTTTTATTTTGTTAAATAGTGCATGGCAATAACCACAGTTTGGATCGACAATTATCGTTGCTTGTTTTGGAATGTCCTGATTGCCAAAGCTAAGAGTGGCAAGTTCATCAAGTTTAACTCCCATTTTATCGAGAGGTACGCGATGCGCCGCCTTAGCTTCACTAACCGTATTAATTGTTCGGCGGAACCAGTTGTCAATTAGCTTTCCTTGGAAAACAAAACGCCCATTCTTTGATACAAAATAGGTTTTTCCTTGTTTCGTTTCTACTAACATTAGATCTTCAATTGGAAGCTCTTGAATTCCCTCAATTTCACCCTTCTGTGTGAGTGTTTGTTTTAGCTCTTTCGGGTTTATTGATTCTGCACTAACGTTCAAACTGATGGATGCAGATGCTATTACAGCAGCTGAGATGAGAGTTTTGCTCAAGGTCATAATTATTTGCTCTTTAGTAAAATTTAATTTCATTTTAAAGATTACAAAAGTATGCAGTGGCGTATTTTTATTTAATTATAAATAAAAATTTCGATTTATCTCAGAGCATAGCTTTACTAACTCAAGGCTTTCAACGGCTATTGTTATTGTCTCTAAGCTTGGTTTTGCATGGTAATAGTGTGTTTTGTGTGCGTTAGAACCAATGAGTTGGTATAAGTCTGATCTAAAAAACCGCAATAAGGCTTTCTTAATGCGGCTTCATGTAATTATTAACTTATGACGTTTTTATGATCTTAAAATGTAGCCGGTAAAGTACATCTTCATAATCCTCTTCGTCGTAATCATTTTGCCATCGCTCAATATCTTTACTTGTAATACTTTCGCGCTTCACGTCAGTGCTGAGTGTTAATTTCAGCCCTCTATGGGAGATTCGTTGATTGATGCACCTACCAAGGGAGTCATTAACACTTACTATACTCATTGTTTCGTATTCACTTTCTACAAATTTATCAAGTATTGCGTTTAGTTGTATTTGTGCGATAGGAAACCTTGCGGCTTGCATATCAACCAGACAGTGCTTTTTCATGGATACACTCCTTTAAGCGGCCAATTCTTCGCATGGGTATATGCGTAGCTCGCGACATATTAAATACGCTAAGCGCTTGTCGGTACCCTTTATAATTTTCACACTATCTCCATCTTTCATTGTCACGTTGCATTTCTGCCAATGAGGGTCTTCTTTATCTGATATGGGTAGGTTGAGTTGTTTTATAGAATCCCATGAGAGTTTTTCATTATCGAGCATTTCATCAAACAAAGAACGCCCGACATAACCCAAAGCATTTGCAAATATAGCGCGACTGAAAATAAGATTTGAGTGGTTAGACTTATCATCTAGCTCATGCAGCGGCATAATGTCGAATACACG
The DNA here is from genome assembly GCF_001661605.1 of Pseudoalteromonas sp. MQS005. Lineage (NCBI taxonomy): Bacteria > Pseudomonadati > Pseudomonadota > Gammaproteobacteria > Alteromonadales > Pseudoalteromonadaceae > Pseudoalteromonas > Pseudoalteromonas sp. MQS005. Next base: position 8,426 of record NZ_LYRQ01000053.1, read on the forward strand.
GCTAAGGAATGCCTTGCAGAGTTTTACAGTGCCCTGATACTTATCCTCAGTATTGATTTCCTTTTCTGCAGATGCTTGAGTGATATTTAAAAACTTTTGCAACATTGTTGTGAATTGTTGATAAGTCCAAAGCTGCCCTGTTTTAATTTTACCTTGAAGGGCTATGTACGGTTTTATTTTTTTGTCGTTAACACTAAGTTCAAGACACTCATTCACAACACGTGTTAATACTGAATTACTGTTGAAATATTTACTAATTGATGCGCTTGGAGACTTCTGATTCACATGATAATCAGCAAAAGTTTGCTTGATTATTTTGGTGGCTTTTTCAGTGTCAAGACTTTCGGTGTTCGTTACAATTAACTTATAGCTGATTGTATGGTTGTTAAATTCATCTGTACCCTCTTGGTTAAGTAGCCATTGGATGAATGTAGTTCTACCTTGTCCATCACAGATAAAAGTTTCGCAATTAGGCTCTAATACTGCGGTGTTCATTGTCTTGCCAGCGATTGTATGTGTTTCTTTCACTGCAATTTTGTTCGCAAATAAAGTTATATTTGGAAAAACAGTACCAGGACTTGTCCCCCAGTATTTTTTTAAGCCGTTCACTCTTGGTGCATCGACATCACGCTGTTTCTTTTGGTCTTCGCTCAGCTGATCAGAATTAGCTTCAACAGTAAAATGCTCAGCCAGCTCTTTGAATGTCATTACCCCTTCATATGTCGTCACACCTAATGACTCAATACCCTCTTTGCTTTTGAAAAGGGCTAACAGCAAGTCTTGGTTAGAAGTTGTTTGAGTAGTCATTAATTATCTCCAGTATTTTCAATTGAGTTAATAATACTAAGATTAATAAATCGCGCATGATCCAAAATATAAACCTCAATCAGCTTGTTTCACCTACCGTGAACAAGCCATGCAAGCAGTTGGGGCTTCTGTTATATCAATATCATCCACCAGCTCCTCGAAGCTTGGTTTAACGTACTCTGATACATTTAATGTTCGGCCATACTCTCTCTGATTATCTAACTTCTTCATTGAAGCTAATGCTTGCTCTTTAATTTTTGGATCACTGTGACGGGTATTTTGACGCTCTCCTTCGGTAAGAAGAATTCGCTCTATTACACTTATAGTTTTTCTAATGGCATAAAGTGGTGTTCTGTCGTTTTGCCAAGTGAAAACTTCATCTGGTGATTTAGGTATTTCATTTTCATAATCATCAACTTCTATCTCGAATATAAAAATACGGCGCTCCTCACCAATTTGTTTTTCATCATGGTTATACATTTCTTTGGTGTGCAATCGATGTAACCAAAAATGTTTAAGTGATTTTTTAATACCACCTAGACTGGTTGAGTATGTAAGTAAACTCTCAAAGAAAATGAATGGTTCTTTTGCGATACCGTAATTATTTGGGTAGTAGTGATATTCAATTGCTGCATAAATTCGTTTGCTTTCGCTGGCACCAAACAAATCGACTATTTTGCTGTTTATTTTGTTTTTTCCACGCTTTTCTTCACAACCCATACGTGGATACCCTAAAGCTGCTGGTCTGTAAAAGTTGAGCCAGTTTCTCCCAGCGCCTAATAGCTTTGTAACCGGAGTAGGGAGGTCATTGTATATTTTTAGTATATTACCTGGTATCTCTTCCATTTTTGCTGCTCTATCCAGTCTAGCGCTTGATGTTGACCATGCATCAACGAGTTCACTCCTTCTAGAGAAAATGCAAGGGACACATCCACTTCGCGACTTGTTAAGATAATAGATAGGTGTTATCTGTATCTCCTCAACAATTTTATTTACGGCCTGCTTTGTAATGCCAAGAGACTGTAAGGGGTATGCAGAACCAATATGCTCTTGACTCCACTCTATTCCCTTTCTTTTAGGTTCATCAGCCCTTAACCCTACAAATTGCATAAACAACGAGTCATCGCCATGGCGTTGTTTTAGCGCGTCAAAAAACTTTTTAATAGGTACTGTTTTTAATGTTTGAGTGCAACTGCGGTGTCTTTGGCTTGGTATGAAGTTTCCATACTTTTCTATCCCCTCAAACAGACCTGCTTTTGGTTTTAGTTTAATAATCTTTCTGCCAGTTATATCTTCAAAAGCCTTAAGTGCTTCCTCAGTTCCCTCTGCTTCAGCCATTGTGTCAGCATGAACAAATGTAAAAGGTGTTGTTGGAAATTTAGCAAGTAAAGTGTAAGCCGTTGCAAAGCTATCAAGGCCACCACTTAGAGGTATTATATAAAAAACCTTCTTATCTTCGATAACTGGTAAGTTGTATGTACCTGATACATATTTTTCTACGGTATTTTTTATCTTTAAGTAGTTGTTTGGATAATCCACGCTTAACTCCATTGACGTCTTGATGAGAGGTTATTATGTGATAAAAGGAAAAACGTGTTTGTTATGAAATATTAACTAAATAATTTGGCGTATTCACCCTGAATAATATGCCTTTAGTTTTATATGTTGTTGATTTTAAGTATATTTATCGTGTTTTTTATATGGCGAATATTTTGTTTGTTTATTGTTTTTTTGAGTTCTACGCGATTACAGAAATCATTCACAATAGCTTCATTATTAACTAAGTGAGTCAGCTAGTGAGTGTTTTCAAATTTAACCCAGAAGAGCTAATTGAAACTATTTCAGTAGAAGATGTTTTTTCAATTTCGCATGACAAGCGGGTTGTTGCACAGTTTAACGAAGTGGTTGCTGGTATACGTAAGCTGCTAGAGGTAAAAAAAACTATTTGCGCTGTACCTGTGTCATTTGGCAAAGACTCAACAGTGACGTTGCTGGCTGTTATTGAGGCTTACCGTCAATGTTTAGAGCTAAAAACCATTGAGCCTGAACGTCCTTTAATCGTCTCTAATGTGAACACATACGCTGAGGCAATTGCCATGCAAATGTTTGTGTCATATGCAAGCAAGCGTATGGTTAAGTACGCTCGTAATGCTGGTATAAATATTCAATACGAGCAAGTTGGCCCGTCAATGAATAATCAGTTCTTTATTAGGTATGTTGGTGGTCAAAAAATTCCAGCAACACCTAATAGGTATGGGGACTGCTCTGTTATTCTTAAAGTTGACCCTAATGAGAAGCTTTTGAGTCAAATTACATCTTCATACCATGATCAACAAGACTCAATCTATAAGGATTCTCCAATCGTAGTCTGCCTAGGGTCGAGAAAAAGCGAATCAACACGCCGCGCTAAAAACATGGAAACCCAGAATATAAAAAGTAAATCTGTTGAGGATTTAATGGCTGAGATGAAACCTGTAAAAATAGGCTCTTCTGCAGTATATAATTTCGCACCTATAAGCGAGTGGGAAACTGATGATGTTTTTTTGCTTTTAAGTTTGGCGGGGAGTAAACCTTTAAAGCGCTCAGCGCATTCGGTAAATGGTTTCTTAGCTGACTTTGGTTTGCTAATGGAGATTTATGGCAACGGTAGTGGGAATGAGGTTTGTGATGTTGTAGCTGGTAGCTCTAATGGCTCAGGCTGTAATGGTAAAAGTCGCTTCGGATGTACTATCTGTACTATGATTTCAACCACTGACAAAACAGCTACAAATTTATCAAAATTGACAAGATGGAAGGTCTTAGGGGTTGAGGATACGCTGCGCCTACGTGACTGGTTGTATCGCATTAGTTCAAGCGTTGAGGCTAGGGCTTTACATTCACGAGCTTTCGATAGTGTTGGATATAATAGAGTTGCGTTGCAGGCTAATACTTTAAAACCTCGATACTTAGAAAAGATAGTCCGATATGCGTGTCAATTAACTCAATCGTCAATAGCTAACGCAAATAGTTTTAAAGCTTTACTGGCTAAAGGGGAGGGGGATAAGCACCCAGGAATGCAGTGTATCGCTGATGATTCTTCTCTAGCGCCAAAGGTAAAGAAAGCGTTTTTAGAGATGTACGGTGAGTGTCTTCAAGATCCAAAAAACCTAAACAGTTACTTTAGTGAGGCGCACGCGCTTTTACTCTCGTTTCGTTGGTCATTAGATGGTATCGGTTCAGCTCCGTTTAGGCCGCTTGCCATCTGGCGACAAATTGAGAAAGGAGAGGGTTGGATACCATACCCAAAACTTAATGCAGAATTAAAGGCCGGTGAAGTTGGGAGGCTGCAAGGTTATGAGTCTCTTCCAGAAGCTGTGATGATGCCTGTGCTAAAAAATGAAGATGCTCACGATCATGTTTTCAATCATACGTCATTGATTGACTTGTGGAGAAGGCCTGTTGATACAAGTGATGTGTTTGATGAAGAGATGAATTGCAGTATTAACCGTAAGGCTAATAAATCGGCAAAAGTAATAGTTTCCTTTAGCAGTCACGTAGTTGTTAAGCCTGTAACTGATGGTATTACTAAAGCCAAAGTCGGTGATGTTACTTATACGTTATTAAAGCCAATAATTAATAAAGTAGTACTTGAAGGAAAGGTGGCCAAAGGTCAGGTTCTTGAAATGCTGATGGCTGGAGGTTTGCTAGATGAAGTTATTAAATATTGTCAATCTCGCTTTGAAAGTGTTGCTTATTCAACGTTTGAACCACCAGCCTCAATAACTGACTTCTCAATGTGTGACGGCGTATTCTCACTAACAAGAGATGTTCAGTACTTAGAGAAGCAATCTTTCATAACCGGTTACGTTACTGAGGGTCGCAAAGTTGCGAGTAAGATAAATTTTACTCAGCGTGTAAGTAAGATTGATAAGGGGGTGTTAAAGCGCGGTAATACTCGTATGGTATTTTACCCTTTAAACGTTCATAGCAGATTACATGAAGCTCATAGTCAGCGTAGTGATATGTTGCTCCCTAATTTCGATACGCACACTCAGAAAGTTATTCATATACACGATACATCACTTTTTCAAAAAGAAGAGGAAGCCCGAGAGAATATTCTAATCACTCCAGAGTCAATTGGTCAGTTTAAGGAGGCTGGTGGCATTGAGCGAGCTATAGATATACATAATAAATATATGGAACGCCTAGTAAAGCGCCGCCACTTGTTGAAGACAAAGCGTAGCGAAGTTCGTAGGTATTCAGGAACGCAAGCTTTAGAGATTTTACTGGCAGAAGGTGTTGTATCAATAGAGCGAAAATACTGGACCCAATTCCAATACCTATTAAAGAGAACTCAGGTATTTGATTCTTTAGATATGTTCCGCTTTCAGTCAATGTCAGTTAGTGATGTAATTAACGCTCCTGGGGCAGTGTCGATGTCGCAACACAGAAAAGACAAAGCCAAGGTTTTGAGGCTTATACGCAATCACCGCAATAACGAGAGAGCTAAGGTAGTGGAGGCTTTTAATAAACCAGCTGAAATTACAAAGCAGTTATCTACATTTGAGAGTGGTGTATATTCAGCAGTTAATACAGCTGTCCACCAGCATTTTTCTAGCTTGCTCATGTTATCGTTCGATTCACATCAGGTACCAGTTGCAGATAGGGCTAAGGTGTCATTGTTATGGCTTGCTATCCAGTTTGATGGTGTGGACTCAATTGATGATTTGATAAAAAGGTTAACGTCCGGTCAGATAGCATCAGAAATAAAATCAAACCCTTCTGTTCGCATAGCCAGAGCTAATGAGGTGAGTAAAGCGCTCTTGAAAATTAAATTGGAGTTGGATAATGCATTAAATTACTGGAAATCTGCTATTTCATCTTTGCAAGCATTTAACAAGAGAGCGCATAGCTCACGAGAAGGTGCAAAAGCAGATTTTGTAGGTATGGTTCACAATTCATGTTTTAGTAACTTCTCTGATGCAGAGCACTTGTTAAGAGGCTGGAATCCAAACCTTGAAGTGCTAATAGAGCAAACTCGTAAAATTGAATTAAATATGTCTTCAACGATTGAATTGTTAAGTGGTATACATCAAAAACTTGATCATTTAACTCTTCGCGATAAAAAGCGAATGGTTGGCTCTATGTCACTTTCAGATAAACTTGCTTTAATGGGTTAATTTCACAATTGAAGCGCGATTTTATTTCATCTTTATAGTTGATGTAGATGTGAAAGAAAGCACATCTGAACTGACTTTTTTGGAGGTGTTTATGTTATCTGTTACTGATGCTTCGGAGTTTATGCTTGAAGAAAAACGTTTTTTTACTGCAAGAGATTTATCTCGTAATTTCAATGTGAGTTACGTTCGTGCTCAAAGATGGTTAAGCTCCATTTCTACTGGTGAACGTTATCAGGTAGAAATAAAAGAAGCAGATGAATTAATGGTAAAGCTCAAATCAATTAATGGTCGCACAGTTCCTTTTGCGCAATTGCAGTCTAAGGCCATTATGTTTCAGCGACCAAGTATGCTGGTTTAGTATTTCATTGAGAGTAGTGAGGGTATAGCTGGCTTATTCACCCTGAATAAATGCCCGAAATAAAATGTAAGGTACTGAATGGTATTGAAAAACAACTCTTTTTACTTGTGGCGAAAACCACATGAAAAAACCCGCTTAAATGACATTTTTAAGCGGGTTTCTATTATGAATCTTGTAAAATGTGCCTAATGGCTTCGTCAATCCTATTTTGTGTAGCTTGTGGGAGACGATTAAATTCGTATACGTATTTTCTATCCACCACTTTTTTTCTCGCAAACTTATCTTTGGAGTCGAATTTAGCCAGCTCACTTACTACCGGCCTTTCTTTTTTCTCTTGCAACTCGCTTGCGTTGCTCTTAAGTAATTTTAATATCTGATCTTTGTATTCTTCACCTGAGGTTGAGGTTTCGCTGTCATCAATTTTAAATTGAATAGTTTCAATAAAATCATTTAATGCATCTTCACCAACTGAGTTCTGTAAACTAGCCAATGCATTGTAGTCATTATTGACCAATTCATTTATATCAGGGAATAAACGTATTAACGCCTCGTTTATTGATGCAGCTTTTAAGGCTTTGCTTACCTTTGCTTGGCTTAACCCTGACAGTTTAGCTAGTTCGGTTTGGGTTAACTTCGTTTCACTCTCGATTTGATGCTCTTCAATTAATTGCTGTAACCGTAGACCGACTTCCCTTAGGTTGTGCTCTTTGGCAACTTGTAATGATGCCGCTAGTGCTTTTGCATCGCTAACGCTTACATCATCATCGGTAACCAACATCTTAAATTCTTTTATAGCGCCACCAGCAAGCAAAAACCGCGCTCTTCTACGAGAGCCGTCTAGCAAGTCAATTTTACCAGCAACGCGACGACCAATGGCAGGGTAGAACTGCTGCTGCTCTAAGGTGTCCAAGTCCTTAAGTGACTCTTTCGTTAGGGTTGATTGATCTCGTCCGTTTACAGTAAAGGTTACTGTCGTATTGTTTTTTACTTGCTCGTGAGTAAGAGTAACTTCAGTGAATGTTGCTTTTCTCCCTGACTTTAAAGTCCAGACACGACTTTTGCCCACGCTGTGTATTCCAAGATGTGCTGCTAACACATCTGAAATTGGTGTTTCTAGCAAGTCTGCTTTTTCTTTTAATTGTTGGGCTATGTAACCTATCTCTTGTTTGGCACTTTCTTTAAGTGCCTCTTGGGAACCGAATGAATTACCTAGCGGTGAAACTCCGCCGCGCTTCTTGGCCATGTTATTGCTCCTGGTCTTGTTGATGCCATACTTTAACTAAATCACGCTGTAACTGGCTAGTTACCTCATATCCGTTTTCCTGCGCTGCATGATATGACGCTTTAGAATTAGGGTATTCACTTTTAGACATATCAAATACTGTTGATAATAATGATGTGGCTTTTCTAACTGCTTCGCTACTCTTGAATTGACTTGGGTAAAGAAAGCCGGCAAAGCTTTCATTTAGATTGTTTTGCAATTCAGTCGTTGTTGAACTGTCTTTATGATTTGTAAGCAGTATTTTCATAAAGTCATAACCTTGATGGTTAGCATTTTTTAATAGCGTCCAAACTTGCGGTACATACCCAAAGTAAGAGCATGTAGCATCAATGTCATTTTCAGTTGTAGCTAACGGAAAAATAATGCTTGTTGCTGCGTAATAAGCATTATATGTCGTGTAGTTTAGTGACGGTGGTGTATCAATGAGTATGACATCAAATTCATCTTTTACTTGTTCGATTATATTGTGTAAGAGTGTATATGGAGACTTAAACTTTTGGTTGAAAACACCTTCATGAAACCAGCCTTCAATTGCTCTATCTGATTGTGAAGCAGGTAAAATACGCAAGTTAGGTATGGTTGTTTCTAAAAACGAGTCACTAACAGCATCTTTTAGGGTTTCTCCATCATCTAGCTCATAGTTACCCATAATCAGATCGCCAACCGATAGACAGCCTATGTTTTCTGCCTCAGTAGCATAGTACATTGAAAGAGTTGCTTGTCCGTCCATATCTATAAGGCCTACACGATACTCTTGGTGAAACTCAGTAGCTAAGCCAGAGCCGATTGTCGCTGCTGATACAGTTTTACCAACACCGCCCTTTTGATTTTGAATAACGATAACTTGGAGTTCTTGTTTTTCGCTTCTTTTAAACACTGGCTCTTTGCGCATCTCAGTTGGCAGTGAATCCCTTACTTGGTAAAGCTCTTTTATATCGAGCGACCATTTACTGTCTTCATGGCGGCGTGGATCAATACCAAGGTTCTTGCAATACTTATCAAGTGTTTTGACGTCAATATCAAGGTAAGTGGAGGCCTCGTTACGTGTGTAGTTCCTTAACTCTTTTTGATGATTGTTCAAAAGGCGTCGATTACGTCTTGCTCGATTTTGGTCTGCACCTTGCTTCAGGCTTTGAAACGCTAAATCTGTCTTTTCTATATTTGAAACTGTCATAGACACTCCGATTAATTATTTTTTTTCATTCTATACCTTTATTTTAGAGGTATAAAGCATTTTTTGAGGTATAGGGTTAAAATAGAGGGAGTTTATTTTGTAGGGATTCGACATAAAACAATTATAGCGGTGCTTAATATTGTACTTTCCTAAATAAAATTCAATTTTTGGTTTTTTTTCGCCCTCTCCCGCGTTTTTAAAAGTTCAATATAGTGGTGCTCATCTTATTTACACGAAACTGAGATTTGGTTATGTGCTTTGTATTGCTATATCAGAATAATATTTATCTATGCTGGGGTGCCAAATGAGCTCTAGTAAAGTTATTACACGCGCTGGTGGAGAGCGCTTACCGATAGTGATTGTTGAGATGTTGTTTGGCTTAATGTTGCTTCTTGTAGGCTCTTATAACATTGCAGCTTGGTTTGCAGGTGATTTTCACTTGTTATTTTTTATTGCTTCAATAGTTTTTGGCTTGGTTGCAGGTCTAGTTATTGTTATTAAATCTCTATCGATTATGTATAGGTACTTTTATGATTAAGTTAAGAAAAATTGGTTGTAAAGATAAAGAGTTTTCCGATGCTGAAACATTACACAGTGAGCTTTTGTTATGCTTAGGTGATCACGTTTCACTTAGTAATACTCGTCTATTGAAATTTATTTCAGTGTCAGAAACAGGTGAAATTACCGATACATATACTGGTGAGGCTATTGACCTTCCTAGCTTGTTCAGTTGATAGGGGTGAGTATGATTAAAGTATTATTTTTGGTTTGTATTGCTTTCACCGTTATTGGTTGCGGCCTAAATGAGAGAAGTCATGTCGCTTCATCTCTTCTGGCGCAAGAATTTAAGGGTGATCTATCAAGGTTGAATATTAATAATTTGAATTTTTGTAGTGGCTCTTCGGGTTCGAGATATTTCGGTATAACAAGGCCTGCATATGTATATGCTCAAGAGGCTTCATGCTTCAATGTTTTCGCTGATGGGGCTAAGGTCGAAATAACAGAAAGAGAGCATGATATACTTATTAACGGTTTCATTAGTCGTGATGATGGGCAATATAATGTCTATATTGATGATGATATAATCCCATTGATTTCATCTAGTGAGTTTATAAAGTTAGTTCAATACGCTGGTGGGGTTTACGTTGCTGATGAAAGTAAAAAAGCTGAGCTTAGTATGTCAAAAATAAATAAGCAATTATCTAATAAGGCAACTTGGCAATAATGGTTCATGGAGTGAATATGTTAGAAAAATATAAGCGTTATTGGGTTGTTGTTGCATTGTTATTTGCATTTTACTTTGTTGTTCCCGAGGTTTTAGCGAGAGTCGCAGCAGTATTCAACGAAACCCCAAACGCAACCGTTGTGTTAAGTGGCTGTGACAACGAGACCTGTCGTTTGCAAGGAACGCTAAAAACCGACCCAATTACGCTAACTCAATTCTTAGTTAAAGAAGATGGGACGCGCGTTTACTTTAAAGAAGAAAATGTTTCAATGATATCCTGGCCTGTTAACAATATTCACTCAGATAAGTTATTTTGAATGTTTAGGTTTTACTATTTATTCCTTCCACCTAAAGTTAAATTTCGGCAAAGTGCCAAAAACTGTCATTCAGGTATAACTCGCTTCTGCCCCTTTATCAGTTATACACCTCACCTCGCTGTACTTTTTGAAGCTTTTCTAGGCTGATAAAAATGAATAACTACCCACATCTTCTTTTTAAACTCAAAGCTCCACCTTTGCAACGATATTTGATATTGTAGCAAAAACGGATATTGGGTGATTATCATGATTTCAGGTATAAACAGTGGCAACTGCATACTTAGCTCTATGGCTAAAGAGCGAGTCAAAAGTGGGATTATCGACCACGCACAAATTTCAGGTATGAAAAGCGCATACACAGTTATTTTCGATGGTTCTGAATGGAATGGTGAACCATTGGTGTTAAGTAGCTCTAGACAGCCTTATGAGCCTCGTATCTTCAAAAGCTTGGACGGGGCATTAGCAGAGTTACTGCGGATAGGTCTAACAGAAGCATCAATCAAGATTACTGACAGAATTGATTCAGAATAAAATCATTATTATAACAAATTTGGATTACACAAAATGACAATCAAAGAAGAAACACTTTATTCGAACATCGAGACAGTGAATAGCAAACAGCTTGCAGTCCTGAAAAAACATTTCCCTCAATGCTTTGATAAGTCAGGAAACTTCATCCAAGAGAAGATGCTTGAAGTTGTAAATGCAAATGAAGTTGAACTTTCAAAAGAATCATACACATTGAACTGGCTTGGTAAGTCTTATGCACGTTTATTGACTAATCTTCCCCCCAAAACATTGATCAATGAAGACGTGGCACATAACCAGTTAGAACATAACAAGGACAGTAAAAACCTGCTTATAAAAGGCGATAACCTTGAAGTATTGAAACATATGGTTAACGCATACAGTGAGAAGGTCAAGATGATCTATATCGACCCTCCTTACAATACGGGTAAAGACGGTTTCACTTATAACGATGACCGTAACTTTACGGTTGATCAATTGGTTGAACTAGCAGGTATTGATGTAGAGGAAGCAAAACGCATTTTAGAATTCACAGATAAAGGTTCTAGTAGCCATAGTGCGTGGTTAACCTTTATGTATCCTCGCTTGTACATTGCCCGTGAACTTTTAAGTGATGAAGGAGCAATCTGTATATCAATAGATGAAAACGAATTAAATCAATTAAAAGTCATTTGTGATGAAATATTTGGTGAAGAAAACTTCATTGAAAGTATTGTATGGAACAAACGAATCCCTAAAAATGATAAGGGTATCGGTAATATTCATGAATACATTTTGGTTTATTCTAAATCTACTCTTATAAAACAAGAGTTTTTGATGCGAAAAGATGGTATTGATGATGTTTATGATTTTGTAGAAAAACAAAAGAAATCTAATGTATCTTTGGAACAATCAGAAAAAGCGTTAAAAAAATTCTACAAGAGCAATGGGTATGATAGAGGTATAACTCTTTATAATAGTCTAACTAAAGATTTTCGGTTATGGGGCAAGATTAATATGAGTTGGCCGAACGCTGACACGTTTGGTCCTAGATATGACGTATTACATCCGAAAACTGGAAGACCTGTAAAAGTTCCTGATCGTGGGTGGCGTTGGAAGCAAGAAACATTTAACAAGGCAGCTTTAATTAAAGACGGTCATTATACTAATATCGAAGAAAGGTATGACGGCAGTTTTGTTTGCGGTCATATTTGGTTTGCTAAAGATGAAAACACCCAACCAAGTTCTATTAAATTTCTTAGTGAAGTAGAAAACTTTTTATTGCGCTCAATCCTTTCTACTAAAAGTGATGGTGGTGTAGAAGTAGAAAACCTCTTTGGTAGTAAAGGGTATTTCTCGTATCCGAAACCAGTGAATCTCCTTAAAACATTATTAGGTTCTATAGAAACTAAAGAAAATGATGTGTTTCTAGATTTTTTTGCAGGTTCAGGAACAACTGCTCATAGCATTTACTCTTTAAATTTAGAAGATTCACTGGAACGTAATTTTATCTGTGTTCAGTTACCTGAACCTACTGATATAAAAAAAGAAGGCTATAAAGCGGGTTATAAAACCATTTTCGACATTACTAAAGCTAGAATCAAACTGTCTGCTGATAAAATTCGTAAGGAAAATCCCGATTTCCACGGTGATCTTGGATTCAAAGTTTTCGAAACTGTAGAAGATTTCAGAGTCGAAGATGATGACAAAGAGTTGTCTTTAATGACGATGACAATGTTTGATGATGTGATGCTTACCGATGAGCAATACCATACGCTTCTTACTACTTGGCGTTTGTATGATGGTAGTGAGTTGAGCACACCTGTTCAAGATATTGAGCTAGATAGCTATACCGCTCACCTTTGTGATAATCGTTTGTATATGATTGCTTCTGATTTTTCTAGTGATGCTTTGAAAGCTCTTCTTTCGAAACTTGATACAGACAAGGAATTCTCACCTAATAAGATTGTTTTCTTTGGTAAAAACTTTGATAGCGTGAAACAAATGGAGCTAAACGAAGCACTAAAAAGTTATGCTAATAAAAAGTCATTAGAAATTGATCTGGTAGGAAGAAACTAATGTCAAAGGGATTCACATTTGAGAAGAACCTGCCACACCAAAAAGCAGGTGTAGACGCATTGATGAGTATGTTTGTTGGAGCAGAGCCTCAACAATCGGACGAACCTATCGTTCGCCTTAGAGCAAACCCTGTTCTTAGTATTACCGACCCTCAATACTATGCGAACATCAAAACAGTTCAAGAATTCAATGGAATCGAACATAAAAGAGAGCATTACAACGCTAAAAGCAACGTTATTGATATTTCTATGGAAACAGGCACAGGTAAGACTTATACCTATACTAAATCCATGTATGATCTCAATAAAGCATTTGGTATCAATAAGTTTATTGTCATTGTCCCTACGCTTTCAATCAAAGCAGGAACAGTAAACTTTCTGAAAAGTGATGCACTTAAAGAACATTTCCGTGATGATTATGAGCGTGAACTAAAAACTTATGTCGTAGAAAGTCAAAAAGGTTCAAGTAAGAAGAATACTAAATCTTTTATGCCTCAAGCGGTTCATGATTTTGTTGAAGCAAATAATTTTAATAAAAAACAGATTCACGTTTTGATTATCAACTCTGGAATGATTAACTCAAAATCATTGACTGAGACATACGACACAGGGTTGTTAGATAACAAATTCGATACACCGATTGAAGCTATCAGTGCTGTAAGACCTTTTATTATAATTGATGAGCCTCACAAGTTCCCTACAGCTAAAAAAACATGGGACAACATCAGTAAGCTTAATGCTCAATACATTATTCGCTTTGGTGCAACTTTCAACGAAGACTACGAGAATTTAGTTTATCGTTTAACGGCTGTTGATGCGTTTAACAATGATTTAGTAAAAGGGATTAACGCTTTTATTGAAGATGTTGTTGGTGATGACTTTGCAAACCTTAAACTCACTAAATCAACGGCAAAAGAAGCAACATTTGAGTTAAACGAAAGTGGAACGAAAACCGTTTATAAACTTACGAAAGGTGAGCCATTATCAAAGACTCATAGCGAGATTCATGATCTGTACATTGAATCACTTAACACAAAAATGGTTGTACTGAGTAACGGTATCGAGCTTAAAGTCGGCAAGTCTATAAATCCTTATTCATACTCGGACACGCTTGAAGATAATATGATCCGTAAAGCGATTAAGGAGCATTTCAAGCTTGAACGTGAGTTGCTCACTCAACGCCCAAGAATAAAGCCGTTATCGCTTTTCTTCATTGATGATATTGAAGGCTATCGTGATGGTAACAACCTTTCAGGTAGCTTAAAAACTAAGTTTGAAGAATGGGTTGTCGCAGAAGCTAAAGAGTGCTTAAAAGTTGAAACCGATGCTTTCTACAGAGAATATCTAGAAAAGACCATTAAAGATGTGTCTGTTGTTCATGGCGGTTATTTCTCGAAAGATAATAGTGATAAAGATGAAAAAATTGAGAAAGAAATCAATGAGATTCTTCATGATAAAGAACTTCTTCTTTCATTAGACAATCCAAGACGTTTTATCTTTAGTAAGTGGACACTTCGTGAAGGTTGGGATTCGCCTAACGTAATGCAGATCGTTAAGTTACGTTCAAGCGGTAGCACAACATCAAAACTTCAAGAAGTTGGCCGTGGTCTTCGTCTACCAGTAAATGAATATATGGGTCGTGTTAAAGACCGTTCATTTATGCTTAATTACTATGTTGATTTTACAGAAAAAGACTTTGTAAGCACTCTCGTTCAAGAAGTGAATGACTCTTCATTCAAAGAAACTGTTCCAAGCAAGTTAACCCAAGAAATCAAAGATAAAATTACTGCCGAATACCCTGATTTATCTGCATTTAAAATTATGTCTGATCTGTTGGGTAAAGGGATCATTGATGAAAATGAAAATTTACTTGGTTCTGATGCTTACTCAAAACTAAAAGCTCAATACCCTAATGCGTTTCCTACAGGCGTTAAGCCTAACAAGATTAAAGTTGATAGTGGGGCGAAGAAAACATCGAAAATGCGTGTTGGTAAGTTTGATGAACTAAAATCACTCTGGGAGATGATTAACCAAAAAGCGATTTTAGAATATAAAATTGCAAGCGAGGACGACTTCCTTGAACTATTAAAAAAATATCTGATTGAAGAGTCAGATAAGTTCAAGAAAACTGGTGTTCAGACACGTATTGAGACGGTCTATATTCATAACGATACCGCTATGTTTAAGTCAAAGTTTGGTAATGATGATGACTTCACCAAGTTCTCTACAATGACTTACAAAGAGTTTTTGAACCGTCTATCACAAGAAGCGTTTATCAAGTTATCTACGCTTCATAAAGCATTTGTAAGTGTTCAAAGCACGATAGATATTACTGATTATTTGAATATTCAAACAATCAGAAAAGTTAAATCAGGATTCAGTAAATTCTTGTTGAATAATTCATTCAATAAGTTTGGTCTTGGCTACAACATTATATCGAACAGTATGCATCCAACTAAGTTTACTGATGAGCAAGGTGAACCTCGAACCGAAGTTATGGCAAGTGATTTAGGAGTTTATAATGACGACTCTCTTACGCCTCTAGATACATACCTGTTTGAAGATGTGTTTTATGATTCTGAACTTGAGAAACTGAATATTACGGATGGCGAGATTGAATCTGTATCGGTCTTTACTAAGATTCCGAAGAACTCAATTAAGATCCCTGTATCTGGTGGTTACTCATATTCTCCCGACTTTGCGTATGTCGTTAAAACGAGTAAAGGTGATTTCCTGAACTTCATCATTGAGACGAAAAATGTTGATGGAAAGGATAGTCTTCGCAAAGAGGAAGAGCGAAAAATCGAACATGCTAAAGTTCTTTTTGACCAGATCAGTAAAGAGGTCAAGGTCGATTTCAAAACACAATTTGCTGATGATTTGATTTATGACTTAATTAAGCAAGCTGCTTCTAGCTAGTTTGTATAGAAAGCGAGGGCAAAACATGCTCTCGCCTTAGTTCAATTTTTTGCATATTTAGTCATACAAACAAAACACATACTTAAAAGTTAGAGTAATAAACCTAACTTATTTTTGTCCAAAAACGTGTTGAGGCGAATGCCTCAAAAGAGCGAGGAACGGTCATTGAGACTGGCTGAATATTGTAGTTAATTGATTGGCCAAACAGCCCTTTGCGCATATATTCATTATGAGTGTCACCACTATAACTTTTATCCAGCTTTTCATGCTTTCTCCTTTGTATAAATTATTAATATTAGCTTTTCTAATTTATTACTTTACCATCTTGGTTTCTTAAAACAGTATGCCAAGGCTCAGGTTTTTTTATGTGATCAATTGTGACATCTTTTATCGCCGCAGACTCTAACCACAATAATGTTCCATCACTAGCTTTGACTTGCGCCAATTCTCTGCCTTTATAATAAGATTTATTTAAAAATCCATAAATAATATTACCTTCTCTAAGAGAGAAGCAGTGTTTATCAATACCTCTTTCTTTTGGTTTGATACCGCTATCCAATTCGTCTATTAGCTCTTCCCAGTGCTTTTTATTAGGGCATGCAGAAACACCGAATTTAAAAGAAAGGTACCTTGGTTCCTCTTTAAGCTCATCAAAGCATTTGCTACGGTCATCTGTATTTTTATATGCATTACATATTTGGTCTGCTATTGAGTTATTTGGGAAGCTTGAAAAGGGCAAAAAAGCAATTATTAGTATTATGATGGCTTTCATTGAATAATCCTTATAATCCACAGTGCTGAAGTTTTATTTATTAAGTTGTGTAAGTGTACTGCTAATTAAGTAATCAATGAAAGTTAAGTTTAAAGAGCAATACTATTTTCTTCAGTGCGGATATATCTTAAATCTAATTTTTTAGCTTTGGCCCTAGTTTCTACGCTTTTGCTGTAGGTAAGTCGCTCAACTTGGTGGTGTAACTGGGCGGTGCTAAGTTATCTTTTGGTCGCCAATCATGATTAAAACCTTCAGTAGCAGTATGTATAGTTGACTGCCCAAATTTTTTATTAATCTCATCTAGCACAGCAGTTCGCTTATCTACTTTTAATGGGCCTACATCACTCAGTAGTTCCAATTGCTGTTCAGTATCACTTTTTGAGAGTTGCTCTAAAATTACCCCTACTTTTTTGTACTTATATCCAGCCTTAAATATAGATTTAAGGGCGTAGGTAGCGTAGGCCACCAGCGTTAATGTATCCGCGCAAGGGAAGGGGAGTCTAATTAGTTGTGATTTATGGTATTGAGCCTGGCTCTTATCAAAGCTATTTGTGCCGATAAAAATTGTTATTGCTGATGTGAAGCTTTCAAAACGGCGAAGTTTATTGGCTGCGCGTGTTGTGTGGGTTGCTACTGCCTCCATCATTTCATTTTCACATGTAACGGCTTTACCCATACTTTGAGATACACATATTCTATCTCTGTTTGATTGTATATCTTTCAATTCAACAGCATTAATCCCATTTAATTCTTGTACTGTCCTGGCGAGCACGACGCTGAATTGTTGTTTTATAATACTTACATCTAATTTTTTTAAATCTAACCCAGTAACAACGCCCATAGCTTTGAGTTTTGTCTCGGTGCGAGAGCCCACACCCCAAATATCACCAACAGGGCAGTGCTTTAAAGCCCAGTCAACTTTATGTTGTGTATCTAATACAACAACTCCCCCGGTGTGAGCTTTCCACTGTTGTTGTTTGGCGCAATGGCTACCAAGCTTTGCTAAGGTTTTTGTGCTGGCCATACCAAGACCAACGGTTAGGCCCACATTTCGATGAAGGGCGCTTTGAATTGTGTGACCTAACTTTTTTAGGTTTTGTGTATGCTTCACATCTACTTTTCCAAAACTCTCATCCACTGAGTATCGAATGGTGTCAAATAAAAACATTTCTAGCTCTGTATGAAATCTATCGCTCATATCACCAAATAAGTTAAAGTTTGATCCCCATAAATGCCCGTTGTTATGTTTTACTATTTCACAAACATTAAAGGCGGCATCGCCCATTTTTACATTTAGATCCTTAATGGCTTGGTTGCGAGCGATTACATTACCTTGGTTTGAGCTCAATACACCCAATGGTACACGATCCATGTTGTATTGAGGGTTGAATAGGGCGCAGAACGAAACGTAAGCTGCGTTAATGTCACATAGAACCCACATATCAAAATACCTTAACTACGCCTGTGACAACGCCCCATATACAATGGGTATCCCAATTATTATCTTCATCAGTTTGCACTTCAATTGACGGAAACGCTTTATTCCTACTAATGAATATTGCTTTATTGCCTTTTAGTTGCAGCTCTTTTACAACAAACTCATTATCTAGAGTGGCTAGAACTATACGACCTGATTTGGCTGATATAGAGCGATCAACGACAATAATTGAACCATCGGTTATATCGGGGGACATACTATTGCCAGCAACTTTGAATAAAAAAGTACTGTTTGGTCGCTTTATCAGTAAAGAATCTAAGCTGATCCTCTCACTCAAATAATCTTCACAGGGGTTTGGGAAGCCCGCTGCAACACTGAACTCACCTAGTTCAAGGATGGTTGAGGATGGTGCTGTTTGGATAGGTTTCATTGTGCACTTACTATATACTGTATACATGTACAGTATTTTAGGCGTCAGCTTTTACTTGTGCAAGTTAAATGAATAAAGCTTATTACTTGCTGATATGTAATATCCATTATAGAGAGCGTGTTAGGTGAATTATTATTAAAAAACTATTATTTATTTTAAATTCCTGCGCGTATTTGTCTTTACTATACCTTTGAAGCACCAATTATTACGGAGTTTTTAATAGTGGAACTTTATAAGTTAATCTCGAATGACGGTGATATGGCCGTGTTTTATCGTAATGTACTCATTTCATATTATGATTCGGTTGTAGACGAAGTTAATGTGAAAATGTTAGTTGAAGCTGTCGCAGACAATATAGCAAGAGCTGTAAATAATGAAATTAAGACGGTTCGCTTTGAAAAAGAGCCGGATTTTGTGCACTGGGAGTCAAGCCATCAAGTTGCTGATATTCTTAATGTGGGTAAACTAAAGTTGCTTAGCGCTTCAGACAGAAAAATTAGCTCGTCGCTGGTGGATGAGATCGCTATATTAACCGGTTAAAATTATTCCTAATAAAATTAACCTTATTAATCGTTTTTACTATATTTTTAATTAACACATTCTAAACTGACTTTCTGCTTGGTCGCATTTTTTGTCTTCGCAGGCGCGGCCAAGCTCCTTATTAATTTCCCCAAAACATCCCGTTTTAAAACTACCTGTATCGTTCTCTTATCTAAAACATAAGAATACTAGAGTAAAATATGGGTCATCATACCGGTGCTTTAATACAGACAATTAAACAGTTTTCACAAGATTTTGAGTTCTATCCCACCACCAATGAGCAGTTAGAAGTAATTAAAGCTGATTTAGAGGTCATATTTCGCAGCACAAAGTCACCAAGCGTATTGGACATTGGTGCAGGTAATGGGAAAGCGCTAAAACACCTCACCGAGGGAAAGAAATACGCTATTGAAAAGTCATTACCATTACTTAGTGCTTTGGATTCCGATATATTTGTAGTTGGCACTGACTTTAAAGAGCAGACGATAATTGATAAGCGATGTGATCTAGTTTTTTGCAACCCTCCCTATTCTGAATTTGCATACTTTGCCCGGAGAATTATAGAAGAGGCTAACGCCCGTTATATTTATTTGGTGCTGCCTGAGCGTTGGGAAAAAAATGACGATATACAAAGCGCCATAAAAGCTCGGGATGCGAGTTACACTGTGTTGGGCTCGTATGATTACTTAAATGCCGAGCGCAAAGCGCGTGCTAAAGTTCATGTTGTACGGATTGACCTTTGCTACTGCCGTGATACCTACTATCGCGGGGCCACCCCAAAAGTAGATCCATTTTCTTTATGGTTCGCACAGAATTTTAATATTTTTAATGAAGATGAAAAGCCTAAGGCAACGGATACGTTTAATAAAGATAAAGCACATAACTTTAGTGAAAGGGTTAGTAATTCATTAGTACCTGGCGTCGATTTAGTTTCTACCCTTGAGGCTCTTTATAATGACGATTTAAATAAACTTATTGAGACTTACAAAAAGTTGGAGTCAATTGATAATGTCGTTCTTAAAGAGCTTGGCGCAAATTTTGATGGAGTCAAAGAAGCGTTAAAGTTAAAAATCGAAGGTTTAAAGGATAAATATTGGCGAGAGCTATTCTCAAACCTTGATAAAGTAACTAATAGGCTGACGGCCAAATCTCGCGAAAAACTTCTAAAAGTTTTGTTTGAAAATACTCATGTAGACTTTACCAAGACGAATGCCTACGCGTTGGTCCAGTGGGTCTGTAAGAATGCAAACAACTACTTTGATGAGCAGCTGGTGGACGTTGTAGAGTGCATGATTGGTCAAGCAAACGTAATACTTTATAAGTCTAACGAAAAAACATTCGGCAAAGAGGAGTGGCGCTATATTCGTTGGGCACCTGAAGGGTTAGATAGGTTCTCACTTGATTATCGCATTGTAGTGCACCGTGAAGGTGGGAGGAGTGATTCTTGGGATAGTAGATCTGGATTGTCAAAAAGAGCGCACACTTACCTTAATGATTTGTGCACGATAGCATCTAATGTCGGGTTTGATACTTCTGGATGCGAACGGGCAGATAGTTTTGACTGGACTGATAGTGGTAAAAAGGTTTTTACCTATTTTGATCACACCACCCAAAAGAACGTTACACTTTTCGAGAGTCGTGCTTATTATAATGGAAATATCCACTTACGCCTTAATCAAGCATTTATAGCTAAGTTAAATGTATTGTTCGGGAAGTTAAAAGGCTGGGTTAAATCACCTAAAGAGGCCGCTGATGAAATGGGAATAGATATTGATTTAGCTAAGGAAAGCTTTGGCGCCAACTTTAAGATAACATCCACCAGCGACGTACTAAGATTAGAATTAAATTAAATAAAGATATAAGTAAGAAAAAGGCCGCTACTGCGGCCTTTTTGGTTGGGTTTGGTT